>JAFZTO010000214.1 GCA_017618795.1 Clostridia bacterium
GGACGTAACCTCCGCGCTGAGGGACGCAGGCATTCCTTCAACGATGATCTCCTCCACCGGCGGATTTCTAATGAAGGGCAATTCGACATTCATCAGCGTCGTGGATGATGACGACGTCGAAAGAGCGATAGGAATTGTCGGGGAGCATTCCCGCAAAAGGGAACTGAGCGTGCCGTTCAGCGCGGCGGCTGCCGACGCAGTGCCCTCAACCGGGAAAATAATTGTCGGCGGCGCGACGGTTTTCGTCCTCAACGTGGAGTCGTGCAGGCATTTGTGATGCTTGACTTTCTGTACGGAAACAAAAAAATCAAGAATATACTGTCGGGATTTTCCGGAAGACGCAGATTCCCGAACTCGCTTATAATCAGCGGCCCGGCGGGAAGCGGAAAAAAGACTGTCGCAAGGCACATTGCCATGACGCTCGGCTGCGAAATGCAGGGAACCGAGCCGTGCGGGGTCTGTTCTTCATGCAGGAAAATATCCGAGGACGGCTCCCCGGACGTTGTGAACTTTGGACTTGAGAACGGGAAAAAGACGATAACGGTCGACGATATACGTGGCCTGCGCTCCGACGCCTTTATTGCTCCGAACGATCTGAACTGCAAGGTTTATATTATCAGGGACGCTGACAAAATGCTCGCTTCTGCGCAGAACTGTCTGCTGAAAATTTTCGAGGAACCGCCGGAATCGGTCTACTTTCTGCTGTTGTGCGAGAGCTCGTCGCCTTTGCTGCCAACCGTGCGTTCAAGGGCGCCGGAGCTGCGTACGGAAGTATTTTCCGACCAGGAACTGAAAAAGCTTATAGTCTCTGAAAATAAGACTGCCGCAGAAATGGAGTCTGCCAACCCGAAGAAGTTTATGTCCCTAATACGACGCTCCGGCGGATGCATCGGCAGAATACGGGCTCTGCTAAGCGGGGAGGATGAGAGCGACTTCACGTCAGAGGCGGAAGAACTGACAAAAATGCTGTGTCAGGACGCATTTGCGGATTTTATGGTGAAAATGCAGGAGTACTGCGTCTCGCGAGAGAGCGCGTCATCGGTTATTTCAGGGATGATGACCGCTCTCCGCGATATAATATCGTGCAAACGCAACAGGGATGGAGCGGAGCTTATGTTTTACGCCGATCGCTCTGACGCCGCCTCGGTTGGCGGAACGGTGTCTCTTCGGACGGCTCTGAATTTTTTCGACAGGCTGTCGGTCTGTCTTGACGAGCTTGAAAACGCAAACGTCAACGTCGGCAGCTCGGTTACCGCTCTGTGTGCCGGGCTGAAAAAACTGAAGTAAGGTAAAAGTGCATAAAATGAGTGAAGAGAAAAAATATTACAAAAAAAGCAAAAGCAGCACGTCTGCGCATGATAATGCTGTCTCCGAGACGGTGAATCAGGATATTGATCAGGAGCACATCATACAGGCTGAGGAAGTGTCGGAGCAGGAAGAAGATCGCAAGGAGGTCGAGGCCTTCTGCGTTACGGTCAAGCACAGACACAACCGCGGATATTACGACGACAACGGCGTGGGATGCAAAAGCGGCGACAGAGTGATTGCCGACACCGGGAACGGATTGGAATACGGCACGGTGTATTTTCCCGCGCGCATGACAAAATCTGAGAATATCGTGCTCCCTCTTGGCAGAATAGTAAGAAGAGCGACCCAAGCTGACACCGCCCAGTTTGTAGAGAACGGGGAGAGGGAGATCGATGCGTTCAACCGTTGTCTCGGCTTTATCGAGGAGAGCAGTCTGCCCATGAAGCTTATCGACGCTGAATACGCGTTCGACCGCTCGCGTTTGACCTTCTATTTTTCCGCAGAGGACAGGGTTGACTTCCGCGAACTTGTGAAAGTCCTTGCCTCAAGCTTCAGGACGCGCATAGACCTGCGCCAGATAGGGATTAGGGACGAAGCGAGAATAATAGGCGGCTTGGGCTCATGCGGACGGCCGTTCTGCTGCAAGACCTTTCAGCCGGAGTCATGCCAGATGTCCATAAAGATGGCAAAGGAGCAGGGGCTTTCGCTCAACTCCGGGAAAATATCCGGAACGTGCAACAGGCTGATGTGCTGCCTGCGTTACGAACACGATTTTTATAAAGAGCAGCTTGCCAAGATGCCAAAGATAAATTCGACCGTTACGACCGCCGACGGAGACGGCGTTGTCATTGAGATAAATCCGGTTTCCGAAAAAGTCAAGGTGCTTATTGAAAATACGACGATGGCCCGTTCGTATCATTATACTGACGTGACGGTGACAGGTCATCTCAAGGGTAAGCCCAAAAAGGTGCAGACGACATGATAAACGGGGAGATCTTAAATATTTGTTCGGCATTTTCACTTGACGGAAATCCGGTTGACTGCATTTCCTACGGCACGGGTCATATAAACAGCACGATGCTTGTTCAGACCGATACCGGCTCCAGATACATTCTCCAGCAGATAAACAACGGTATTTTCAGGGACGTGGACGGGCTGATGAACAATATTGTCAGCGTAACATCGCACGTAATAAAAAAGAGGATCGCGTCCGGCGGAGATCCGTCGAGATGCTCTCTCCGGTTCCTCCCGTCGTATGACGGCAAATATTACACATGCCTCGGTGGAAAGTATTTCCGCATGTACGGATACGTCGGCGACGCGGTCTCGTATGACGTCGCGGACGATCCCGGGCTGACAAGACTGCTTGGCTCAGCTGTCGGCGAATTCCAGCTGGCGCTCGGCGATTTCGACGCGTCCGGGCTTGTCGAGACCATTCCGGATTTTCATAACACAGAAAAAAGATACCGTGATTTCGAACAGGCGGTCGCGGCTGACGTTACGGGCAGGGCGCGGGATGTTGCCGAAGAGATAGAATTTGTCCGTAGCCGCAGGGAAATGTACGGCCGCGTTGTCAATATGATTGCGGCGGGCGAACTTCCGCTGCGCGTCACTCACAACGATACCAAACTCAACAACGTTCTGTTTGATTCGGAGAGCGGGAAAGTTCTTTGCGTCATCGATCTGGACACCGTTATGCCCGGCTCCGTGCTTTACGATATAGGGGACGCCGTTCGTTTCTGTGCCGCCTCTGCCGAGGAGGACGAGCGCGACCTTGAGAGAGTGTTTTTCAGGCTCGAAAATTACAGGGGGTTCTGCGAAGGTTTTTTGTCAAGCTGCGGAGACAGCCTGACTGAAAAGGAAAAGGAACTCATACCGTTCTCGTGCCGTCTTATGACCATTGAATGCGGGATGAGATTTCTTGCGGATCACATAAACGGCGACACGTATTTCCACATAACCAGGGAAGGGCAGAATCTCGATCGCGCCAGAACGCAGTTCAAACTCGTTTCCGATATGGAAAAGCGCGACCGCGAGATGAAAAAGGTCATCGACGACATACTTGCATGATAAAACCGGCTGTTCCGATATTGAAACAGCCGCTTTTTTTTAAAAAAATCGAGAAAAACCTTAAAACTCCCCAACCTTTCCTGCATTTCATGTGTCTTTATGTCAGACGCCTGAACGGAAAGGCCGGAAAACGGAAAAGGAAAATTCACATGTACTGTAAAAACGAACCGGATGAAACACTCGTCATGCTGACCCTGGCCGGAGAGCAGACCGCGTACGAGGTGCTTGTAAGACGGTACCAGAGCGCGGTCGTTAGCGCAGCATTGTCTGTCACAAAAACGAATTTTATGGCGGAGGACGCGGCGCAGGATGCTTTTGTCACGGCCTGGATGAAGCTCGACACTCTTCAGCAGCCTGGCAGGTTCGGTATATGGGTATGCAGGATCGCCAGAAACTGTGCGCTGAACATGATAAACAGGTACCGGAGCTATCTGCCGCTTGAAGCGGTCGAAAATACCGGCGCCGGTCATGAAGCTTCAGTGAATCCGGAGGAACTTTGCCTGTTGTCCGAAGAGAGAAAAGAGATTAACGAGAGCGTTGACAGACTGCCTGAAAAGGTACGGCAGATAATCCGTCTTCATTACTTCGAGGATCTTTCGATTTCCGAAATCGCGGACAGGATGCGCATTTCGGAGGGCACCGTCAAATGGCAGCTTCACGAGGGCAGAAAAAAGATCAGAAAGGAACTGTGTGCAATGAACGAAAAGTACAGTGACACTCTTGTCGAGCGCGTAATGAAGAAAGTGGAGGAGCTTAAACTCTGGCAGCTTAGGAACGACAAGAGCGGGTTTGAAAAGGTTTACAGGGAGGTGCTGAAAGAAATTGAGGAACTCCCGGAATGCGCCGACAGGCATCACGCGATGGCAGACGTGCTTATGCGCGGCTGGTGGTGGCTGCCGGGCGACAAAAACGACGCGCTGTTTGCCCGCATCGCGGACGCCGCGATAAAGGGCAGGAACGAGGAGGTCATGACGTTTATCGTCAGCCGCGAGGATTCTCAGCTTGAAGAAAGCGATTCAAAAGTCGATTTTATCCGCGACACTCAGATCCCGCGCCTCGAAAAGGCGGGATTTGTAAAAGCGCTGGGTGCGGAATGGTTCTGTCTCGGGTACAATCTTTTCCGGGCGGGGAAAGCGGATGAAGGCGAGGCCGCCTATAAACAGGCCGAAAATATTCTCGGGCGCGGCGACAAGTTCCGCGAAATGATTCCATACGCGAGAAAATTTGAAAAAAAGCTTGATTCGCTGAAGGATGTACCGCCATACCGTTATATGGTCAGCTGCGCGGCGTACGACCTGCGCGTGATTGACGGTTCGCTGCGGTTCTGGTCTGAAGAGGGCCACACGGAAGGTTGGTTAGTCTCGTTTGAATCGATGAGCAGAGCAATTATCCGCAACGCGTCACGCTGTGACGGAATGTTTACCGCGGATATCCCTGCCGGCGGGAAATTTGAAGGCTCAGACGGGACGGTCCTGCGGCGCGTTTCGGACTGTGAAACCGTTTCAACGCCTGCGGGGGTTTTCGATGGGTGCGTGCTCTGGGAAACAGAAGAAATAATAGATTATATCTTTAAGAAAATTTTCAGAACATATTACAAGGACGGTACAGGAATAGTCCGTCAGGACGTAATTGTCGACGGCGTCTGCTCGACAGGACTTCTCTGCGGATATGAAATAAAGGGCGGGAAAGGCATGATACCGCTGTGCGAAGGTAACCGTTGGGAATACTCGTTCGGTTATCCGCGGGAGTGTCTGGAGTCGGAGTTTGAGCTCGCCGTTACTTATTTCGACGGAAGCTGGGCCGTTATCGCACGCAGCGACATGGCACATAGAATGAAATATGACGAAAATTCATGGGTGGAGGCTGTCCAGGAGATCGCGCAGGAGTACTGTCCTGAAAGTGAGAACGGCTTTAAATTATGCGACGTTTATCCGGCAATCGGGCGTGCCGAGCGGCTCGCCGTCACGCCGATGGAAAAAGCCCACGCAAAAGCGGCCGCCGCCGTTGCGCGCAGGATCCTTGAGACGGACCCGACGTTCAACCCGGATTATACGGCGGAGGGTTACTGGAATTTCTTCAACAGAAACCTGATTGTGAAGAATAAAGAATCGCTCAAAATGACAAATTACAATTGCCGCTGGTCTTTCGAATGGAAAAGATGGATTAGAGAAGAAAGCGAACCGCTGCTGTTCAACGATATATTCGGCATTCTGATGGACGCTACGAACGCAATCTGGTCGGACGAGTGGCGCGCCGGCGCCTCGCCCGTTGTGGAATTTCCGAGATATTATTTCGACATCAGAACGCAGATAACGTGCGAGGAAGGTGGAACCGTTACCACAAAAGCAGGAACTTTTGAGAACTGTCTAAAGGTCCGGCTTGATATAAGCGGACCTAAGGACGGATTGTCCTACAGAGGCGGAAAAAAGACATACTGGTTTGCGGACGGGGTCGGAATCGTGCGCACCGAAAACGAATACTGCGGCGGACACAAAACGGCGGTTTACGAACTGACGTCGTATGAAGGCACCGGGGAAGGGTACATGCCCGTCGGGGACGGATTTTTCAGAAGATACGACGCCGTGGGGCTCACTGACGGATTTGTCGGTTATTCGGAATATTCGTTTGTCGCGGACGGGTACGGCGACATTGTTGTTTTCTCGGATCGGTGCGGAATAAGGCAGACGGTGCCGCCTGTTTCAAACTACGGTTACATTCAGGGCGAGATCGAAGAGGAACGTTTGTGGTCGGAACAGGGCAGACTTGACGAAAGCCGTATTTTACATGGAATTAACAATTTCGAGCTGCTTTGCCACTTTTTCGGGCGTGATTCAAGACATTTGGGAGCCGAAAAGCTGGCGGCGGAATGGTTCATGTATAAAATCAGAATGATGGAAACCCTCGACTCTTCGGGTTGTGTGCCAGACGCCTGGCTCGGCAATTACGCTTGCACGTGTTTTATGGCAGCCAACGCGCTTTTCGGATGCGGAAGAACCGACGAGGGTTATCAATGGCTCGACAAGGCTTTTGAAATTTTCCCGAAGTGGGACAGCATACCCGACGGGACGGAGATGAGGACAGGCGATCCTCTTATATTTGGAGGCGTAAAAATAATAAAGGGTAAACCGCTGCAGGTCATGCCTGACGGAGAGAAAAAGTATGTAAGATACCATTGGCTGTTTGAGGAAACGGGCAGACTTCTGTACGACGGAATGACCGCCCCGCGCGGATGGGAATGGTTCGATCCCGTCAGAAACGAGGAGCGCTTCAGGGAATACATTGAAAGGGCGCGCAAGCTTGCCGGTATAAAAGAGGAATGAGAAAAGAAAAAACCACCCGCTATGCGGGTGGTTTTAAATCGCGGATAAATCAGCAGTGGATTATGCACTTTTCAGTGTCTTTGTCAAAGATGTGAAGTCTGTTGACATCGACGGCTATCTTTATGTCGTCCTCGTTGCGGTACGGGCAGTCCGGCGAAACTCTCGCGATGAGGTTCTGCTTGCCTTCGACGTCAAGTCCCTCGGTCGACAGGTACAGATAAATTTCTGCGCCCATAAGCTCGGTGACGTCCACGTGAGCCTTGATGACATTGGAGCCTGCCTTTTCCATAGACTCGCTGTCGACTCTGAGGCATTCCGGACGGAGACCGGCGATGACTTCCTTGCCGACGTATTCCCTGAGGGATTCGTCCTTGGAAGCCTCGGCGGGAAGGGTGATTTTGCTTGAGCCGAATTCAAGATACAGATCATCGCCCGACTTCTGCAGATAAGCGTCGATGAAGTTCATCTGAGGCGTGCCTATGAAGCCGGCGACAAATATGTTGGCGGGAAGGTCGTAAAGTCTCTGAGGAGTATCGACCTGCTGAATGAGTCCGTCCTTCATGACCACGATGCGGGTAGCCATCGTCATGGCCTCGACCTGGTCGTGAGTTACGTATACAAAGGTAGTGCCGAGTTTCTGGTGGATCTTGGTGAGCTCTGTTCTCATTGCGGCGCGGAGCTTTGCGTCGAGGTTTGACAGAGGCTCGTCGAGAAGGAATACCTTAGGCTCGCGTACGATGGCGCGTCCGAGCGCGACACGCTGCTTCTGACCGCCCGAAAGAGCCTTGGGGCGACGGTCAAGCAGATGAGCTATATCAAGGATGCGGGCGGCTTCCTCGACCTTGCGCTTGATTTCTTCTTTCGGAACCTTGCGGAGCTTAAGACCGAAAGCCATGTTGTCGAACACGGTCATGTGCGGGTAAAGAGCATAGTTCTGGAAAACCATCGCGATGTCCCTGTCCTTGGGCGCGACGTCGTTTATCAGTCTGTCGCCGATGAAGAGTTCGCCCTCGGTGATCTCTTCGAGACCGGCGATCATACGCAGTGTTGTTGATTTACCGCATCCGGACGGGCCGACAAAAATAATGAATTCCTTGTCCCTGACTTCAAGGCAGAAATCGGAAACCGCAGTAACGCCGCCGGGATACTTTTTATAGATATGTTTAAAAGAAAGACTTGCCATTTTTTCCTCCGTTTTTGGTAGTCGACAAAACAGTCAAATTTCGATACATAATATTATATCATTTTTTTTTAGTTTTGTAAATAGTCATTATGACAAAAAAGCTGGAATTTTTTTGTCTATTATGCATAAAAACGTGATATGCACGGCAGTCAGGCACCGCAGGCATCGTTTTCATGTCTTCAAATGTTTTTTAACGCGGGATATATTCTCAGGTATTTTTCATACAGTTCGCGGTATCTGACGACGTTTTCCCGTACGGGTTCGTTTACGGTTTTTACCGAAAGGGAAGACGATACAAATTCCTCAGACGGGTAGAACGAAAGGCCGATTCCCGCAACTATCGCGGCTCCGAAACCGGAACCC
>JAFZTO010000021.1 GCA_017618795.1 Clostridia bacterium
GGTTCCGTCGTCCTCTTCGGACTTAACGGGAATGTTGCCGCAGAGGGCACAACGGCAGCCATTCAGGCAGCGATCGACGGCTTCAAGGCCGGAACGCTCCACGTCTTTGATGTCAGCAAATTTACGGTTACCGTGACCGAGACGTCGAACACCAACGCGACGGTTGACGGTGAAGGTCATCTTACCGCCTACCTTGCCGATGTTGACGGCGATAACGCGGGCGATACCGACGTTATCCACGACGGATACTTTGACGAGTCCGGCGCGGGATTCCGCTCCGCTCCGTATTTCGATATAATCATCGACGGAGTTACAAACCTCAACGTTGACTTCGGATAAAAGTTAAATTACTGCTCCAAAAGCGGGGCGTGCGCCCCGCTTTTGGATATTTTTTGTAAGGGAGATTTTTTCGTGGATAAGAGTACGTGTCCGGCGCTTGAAATGCGCAACATAACGAAAAAATTCGGCGAAAAGGTCGTTGCCAATAAAAACGTCAATCTCGACGTGAAATACGGCGAGATTCTGGCGCTGCTCGGCGAAAACGGCAGCGGCAAAACGACGCTCATGAACATGCTGTCGGGCATATATCACCCCGACGAGGGCGAAATATTCGTAAACGGCGAGCATGCGACAATAAATTCCCCGAACGACGCCTTCGGCTATAAAATCGGCATGATACACCAGCATTTCAAACTGGTCGATATTTTTACCGCGGCCGAAAACATCGTGCTGGGGATCAACGACGGTGAAAAATACGATATAAAGGACGCCGCCGCAAAGGTTTCCGTGATCTCGGAAAAATACGGTTTCGACATTAAACCCGCCAAAAAGATCTATAACATGTCGGTCTCGGAAAAACAGACGGTCGAGATAATCAAGGTGCTGTACCGCGGCGCCGATATACTGATTCTCGACGAGCCGACGGCGGTTCTTACTCCTCAGGAAACCGAAAAGCTGTTTGCCGTGCTGCGGCGCATGCGCGACGACGGCAAATCAGTCATCATTATCACGCACAAGCTGAACGAAGTGCTTGAGGTCTCCGACAGGGTGGCCATTCTTCGCAAGGGCGAGCACATCGCGACCGTGAACACCTCCGATGCCACCGAAGCGTCGCTTACCGAAATGATGGTCGGCAAGAAGGTGACTCTGAACATTGACCGCAGCGAACCTGTAAACGTAACGCCGCGCCTCGTCGTCAGGAATATTTCCGAGACAAATCAGGACGGCGTACGGATACTGAAGGATGTATCTTTTACCGCGAACGCCGGAGAAATACTCGGCATTGCCGGCATCGCGGGCTCGGGGCAGAGAGAACTGCTTGAATCCATCGCCGGCCTCGGGAGACTGAATTCCGGAGAGATCATCTATCACCGTCCGAAAAAGGATCTGCCCGTTTCGTTTTTCCACAAAACGTACGCTCAGGTTGTACGCATGGCGAAGGAAGGGAAGTTCCATTACGAGGACGGAACTCCCGTGAACTTCGACGGCATGTCGCGCGTGAGGATCAGAAAGCTCGTGAACGACGGAAAGATCCTTTTCAACGAAGACGAGATAATGAATCTTCGCGACCATACCCCGCTTGAAATACGCGAGCTCGGGGTGCGGCTGTCATTCGTGCCGGAGGACCGTCTCGGAATGGGACTTGTCGGAAGCATGGATCTTACCGACAATATGATGCTCCGCTCTTACCGGCACGGGAAATGGGTTTTCGTTGACCGCGACAATCCGAAACAGCTTGCGGAAAAAATTGTTTCCGATCTCGATGTCGTCACGCCCGGAGTGGGTACCCCGGTGCGCCGTCTTTCGGGCGGCAACGTGCAGAAGGTTCTTGTGGGGCGCGAAATATCCGCCGCCCCGAAGGTGCTCATGGCCGCATATCCGGTAAGGGGGCTTGACATAAACTCCTCTTATACCATATACAATCTTCTGAACAGACAGAAGGAGATAGGCACGGCGGTAATTTTCGTCGGCGAGGACCTTGACGTGCTGCTGGGCCTGTGCGACAGGATAATGGTGATAAGCTCGGGCGAGATAACCGGCATCGTCGACGCGAGAACCGCGACGAAGGAAGAAATCGGTCTGATGATGACCGGCAGGAAAAGAGTGGTGGAAAATGAGCAAACAACCGAATAACAGCACTGCAAGGGAGAGGGAACCGCTCGTTGTCCTGTCAAAAAGAGACACCGTCCCGCTCGGAAGGGCCATACTGGTACGGGCGGCCGCCATTGCGATCGCCGTGATTATCTGCGGACTTCTTACCCTGCTGGTCACAAAAAACAATCCTGTCAAGGTCTTTGCGGCGTTCTTCTACGGCACCTTCGGCACGTCTCAGCTGGCGTGGGTGACAATACACAACGTTGCGCTTCTGCTGTGCGTCTCGCTTGCCGTCACTCCTGCCTTCCGTATGCGCTTCTGGAATATAGGAGCCGAGGGTCAGGCCCTCGCGGGATGCTTTACGTGCGCCGCTCTTATGTTTTACCTCGGAGGCAAAATACCCGACGCCCTGCTTGTTCCCGTCCTTGTGATCTCAAGCATCGCGGCCGGCGCCGTCTGGGGGCTGATTCCCGCGGTCTTCAAAGCAGTCTGGAACACCAACGAGACGCTTTTCACGCTGATGATGAACTATATTGCCATTCAGATGGTCGAATTTTTCCTCAAGGTAGCTGACAAAAGCGGATCGAACACCGTGGGTCCCGACCTTCTTTCGCACGGCTGGTTCCCCGAGCTCTTCGGAAACAAATATCTTTTGAACATTATAATAGTTTTCGTGCTTACCGCGCTTATTTACGTTTACCTGTATTATACGAAGCACGGATACGAGATATCGGTGGTGGGAGAGAGTGAAAACACGGCAAGATACATAGGGATCAACGTAAAGAATGTCATAATCCGTACAATGATCCTGTCAGGCGCGATATGCGGTCTGTGCGGTTTGCTGCTTGTCGCAGGTTCCAGCCACTCGATCGACTCCAACCTTGTCAAGGGAAGAGGCTTTACGGCCATTATGGTGTCGTGGATTTCAAAGTTCAATCCGATAATCATGGTGCCCGTCTCGCTGCTTATCGTATTTCTTGAAAGAGGAGCGGGTCAGGTCACGGTAAGCTTCGGCCTGAACTCCTCGTTCTCCGAGATACTCACGGGCATTATTCTGTTCTTCATAATCGGGTGCGAATTTTTCCTGAATTACAGGCTCCGCTTCAGGAGCAGGGAAGGCAAAAAGGAGGGTAAATGACCATGGGATTCCTGAACTGGCTTCTTTTATTCATTCCCCGCGCGATAATGCAGGGTACTCCGCTGCTTTTCGGAGCGACGGGCGAGATAATTACCGAAAAAACCGGAAACCTCAATCTTGGAATTCCCGGCATAATGTACGTCGGCGCGATTTCCGGAATGACGGGCGCGTTCTTCTACGAAAATTCGGTCGTTGCGGTAAACCCCGTTCTCGGAATTCTTATTCCGCTTGTTTCATGCCTTGCCGGCTCCCTGTTTGCATCTCTCATTTATTGCTTTCTTACCGTAACGCTGAGGGCCAACCAGAATGTTACCGGCCTTGCGCTTACCACCTTCGGAGTAGGCCTCGGCAATTTTCTCGGCGGCTCGCTGATCAAAATTTCCGGAAGCGCGGTGCCGTACTTCTCGGTTTCCGACGTATCACGGCTTTTCAGAGCAAAGCTTCCTTTCGCTTCAAGTCTCGGTCAGATCGGCAACCTGTTTTTCTCGTACGGATTTCTTGTATATCTTGCGGTAATCATTGCCGTCGTCGCGTCAGTTGTACTTAAAAGAACGCGAGTGGGACTTCAGCTCCGCGCAGTGGGCGAAAATCCGGCTACCGCGGACGCTGCAGGCATAAACGTAACGAAATACAAATATTTTGCGACGTGTATAGGCGGAATGATCGCCGGCCTCGGCGGGCTTTATTTCACCGTTGACTACTCCGGCGGAATATGGTCCAACGACGGTTTCGGCGACCGCGGATGGCTTGCTCTTGCGATCGTCATCTTCTCGGTGTGGCGGCCGGCTCTGAGCATTTTCGGTTCATATCTGTTCGGAGGACTGCTTGTCCTGTACAACCGCATCAACGTTCCGATGCAGATGATACCCGTTGTGCAGATGCTCCCGTATATTGTAACGGTTATCGTTCTTGTATCCATAAGCGCAATGAAGAAAAAGGAGAATCTCCCCCCCGCTTCGCTCGGTCTTTCATATTTCAGGGAGGACAGATAGCTGTCACTTGCGCCCCGCATTTGAAAATGCGGGGCTTGTTTTTTTGCATTCGCATGCTGTGCCTGTTCAAAGCAAAAACGATATAATGAGTACTTTTTGTTGAATTATTTGTTAAATAAGTGTTAAAAACGAAAAAAACACTTGACAAAGCAAAAAAAACAGTGTATAATATTGATAATCAATTAGCAAACGAATACATCGAGTGCTAAAAACCAAGGAGGAAAGAAACATGACAATAAAACCGCTTGCCGACCGTGTCGTTGTAAAAACGGTCGACGCAGAGGAAACAACAAAGGGCGGCATTCTGCTGGCCGCTTCCGCAAAAGAGAAGCCGCAGGTTTGCGTGGTCATCGCCGTTGGACCCGGCGGAATGGTCGAGGGCAAGGAAGTCGTTATGACCGTCAAACCAGGCGACAAGGTAATAACAAGCAAGTATTCGGGCACCGAGGTTAAAGCCGACGGCGTTGAATACAACATAGTAAGACAGAGCGACATTCTCGCTATCGTCGAAGATTAAAGAGAGGTGCTTAAGTTATGGCAAAAGACATTGCATACGGAGCCGACGCGAGAGAAGCGCTGCTTCGCGGGATCGATAAGCTGTCCGACACGGTAAAGATTACCCTCGGACCGAAAGGCAGAAACGTTGTCCTTGACAAGAAATTCGGATCGCCGATGATCGTCAACGACGGCGTGACTATCGCCAAGGAAATAGAACTTCCCGACGCTATGGAGAATATGGGCGCACAGCTCATGAAGGAAGTCGCAACCAAGACCAACGACGCGGCAGGCGACGGTACGACGACAGCGACCGTGCTTGCGCAGGCTCTTGTGAAAGAGGGAATGAAGAACGTGACCTCCGGTGCCAACCCGATGGTTCTCCGTCACGGGATTCAGAAGGCTGTCGACGTTGCGGTTGACAAGCTTAAATCAATTTCCAAGCCTGTTAACGGTTCGGAGGACATTGCACGTGTCGGTACGATTTCTGCCGGCGACGAGGTGGTCGGAAAGCTAATTGCCGACGCTATGGAGAAGGTTTCCTCCGACGGAGTTATAACCGTTGAGGAATCAAAGTCCGCCGATACATACTGCGAGGTTGTCGAGGGAATGCAGTTCGACCGCGGCTATATCTCACCGTACATGGTTACGGATACCGAGAAGATGGAGGCCGTTCTCGACGACGCTCTCGTCCTTATCACAGATAAGAAGATTTCCAATATTCAGGATCTTCTCCCGCTGCTTGAGCAGATAGTTCAGGCGGGCAAGAAGCTCCTTATCATCGCAGAAGACGTCGAAGGCGAAGCTCTTACGACCCTTATCCTCAACAGACTTAAAGGGACGTTCATCTGCGTTTGCGTCAAGGCTCCCGGATTCGGTGACAGACGTAAAGAGATGCTCCGCGATATCGCTATCCTAACGGGCGGCGAGGTTATTTCTTCCGAACTCGGACTTGAACTCAAGGATACTGAACTCGGTCAGCTCGGCCGCGCAAGACAGATCAAGGTCAACAAGGAAAACACAATTATCGTCGGCGGACAGGGCGAATCAGACGAGATCGCCGCAAGAGTCGCGCAGATCAGAACCGCTATTGAGACGACGACTTCCGATTTTGACCGCGAGAAGCTGCAGGAACGCCTTGCCAAGCTGGCAGGCGGCGTAGCCGTGATCAAGGTTGGCGCTGCCACCGAGACCGAAATGAAGGAGAAGAAGCTCCGCATCGAGGATGCCCTCAACGCGACCAAGGCCGCTGTTGAAGAGGGTATCGTTGCAGGCGGCGGAGTTGCGCTCCTGAACGTCATCCCCGAAGTCGACAAACTCATTGCAACGCTGGAAGGCGACGAGAAGACCGGTGCCAGACTCGTTCGCAAGGCACTCGAAGCTCCGATCCGTCAGATTGCTGAAAACTCCGGCTTTGAAGGCTCTGTGATTGTTGATACCATTATGAGAAGCAGAAAGGTCGGCTACGGCTTCAACGCTTCGACGGAGAAGTATGTCGATATGCTCTCAGCCGGTATCGTCGATCCGACGAAGGTTACCCGTTCAGCACTGCAGAACGCGGCGTCCATCGCGTCCATCGTTCTGACGACGGAGGCTCTTGTCGTCGATATCAAGGAACCCGCTCCGGCGGCCCCCGCAGGCGGCATGGGCGGCGGCATGGACGGAATGTACTGATCCGGAACAAACAATTGAAATAACCGCACCCGGCCGGTCACGGCCGGGTTTTATAATTCCGTTACCTTGACAAATCAGTGAAAAAGTGGTATAATAGAATATAGTGCAAACTATTTTTTATGCCGTAAGTTTACGTACAAATATAAGTCAGCACAGAGGATACGAATTGTTAAGTTCAATAAACGGAACGCTCGCAAGGAGCGAAGAAGGATCAAAGGTCCTTCGGGATTTAAGATACAGAATCATAACGCGCAATATAGAACAGAATACGAAAATCACTGAGATGGAGCTCTGCGAGCAATACAATGTCAGCCGTACCCCGGCGCGTCAGATTATTCAGCAGCTTACAAACGAGGGACTTCTTGTTCCGCTTGACAACGGTTGCAAATGCACAATAGATTTCGGAGAGCGCGACCTTGACGATCTCTACGCTCTGCGCAATTATTATGAGCATGAGGCGGTA
>JAFZTO010000215.1 GCA_017618795.1 Clostridia bacterium
AAGGATGTCCGGACGAAATACCGTGCCGTGTACGGCGTGCAGATACTGCACCGAATACTGCCCGACGGAGCTTGACATTCCGCATCTTATCGCCCTGTACAACGAGTTTACGTTCACCGGCGGCGGCTTTATCGCCCCGATGGCCATAGCGGCTCTTGATGAGGACAAAAAGCCGTCCGCCTGTCTCGGGTGCCGTTCCTGCGAGGCGGTCTGCCCGCAGGGAATAAAAATATCCGAAATAATGGCAGCCTTTGCGGAGGCGGTGAAATAGCGCGCATATAAGCTCTCCGCCGCGGCACGGAGGAATGTGAAAGGCAAATCCCGTGCCGCACCGAGCGGCAATTGAAAAACGTCCCGGGCGGTTAAAAGACAGCCGCCCGGAGCGGGAAAACCGCAAAAATGAAGGCGTAGTTCTGAAAAATTTCATTTTTTTAAGAAAAACGCTTGACAAACCGGGAAAAACGCAGTATAATATTGTCATCAATTTCGGAGGAACCTGAAATGCTCTTCGCTTCGTGGTATTATTATTACGATAGGCGGACCGCCTGAACTGATTAAAATCAGCAGACGGTCTTATAAGCGTTGAGCTTTTAAGACCTTTTTTATTTTGAATCGGAGGATCATTCCATGCGCCGGGAGACGAAATTTTACTGTTACCGCACGTCGGACAGATTGTATTCGCAAAAACAGAGTTTCGAGACGGTTTGAACGAAGCATACAAAAAAATCTTTGCTTATTTCTTTCAGGAAAGAAGAAAATTAATTAATTAGGAAGATAAAAAAATGGCAGTTAAAATAATACTCCTTGTTCTGTTTTTCGGCCTCATGGTCGGGGTCGGAATCGTGTGCCGTAAAAAAGCGGCCGACGTGCACGGATTCGTGCTCGGAGGGCGAAACGTCGGCCCGTGGCTGACCGCCTTTGCATACGGCACAAGCTATTTCTCAGCGGTCATATTCGTCGGATACGCGGGACAGTTCGGCTGGAAATTCGGCGTGGCTTCGACCTGGATAGGTCTCGGCAACGCCATGATCGGTTCGCTCCTTGCGTGGACCTTGCTGGGCAGAAGAACAAGGATAATGACCCAGCACCTCCGTTCCGCAACCATGCCGCAGTTCTTTGAAACGCGCTTTGACAGCAGAGGGCTCAAGTTCTTCTCGTCGCTGATAATATTCGTGTTTCTTATTCCTTATACGGCGTCGCTCTATAACGGTCTGAGCCGTCTGTTCGGAATGGCGTTCGACGTAGATTATACCGTCTGCATAGTCGTCATGGCTGTGCTGACAGCGGTTTACGTCATAGTCGGCGGATACGTGGCAACGGCGGTAAACGACTTTATTCAGGGTATAATCATGCTTTTCGGCATTGTGGCTATCGTGGTGTCCGTCCTGAAGATTAACGGAGGGTTTGCAGGTTCTCTCGACGCTCTGGCAAGAGTAACTGACGAGGCGGCTTCCGCAACTCCCGGCGTGTTCGCGTCGTTCTTCGGTCCCGATCCCGTCGGCCTGTTCTCTGTCGTGATACTTACCTCCCTCGGCACGTGGGGCCTCCCGCAGATGGTACAGAAGTTCTACGCGATAAAGAGCGAGAACGATATACACAAGGGCACCGTCATTTCCACCGTTTTCGCGATCGTCGTCGCCGGCGGATGCTATTTCCTCGGCGGATTCGGACGGCTATTTGACATAGACGTGGGAGCACAGGGCTACGACGCCATAATTCCCGAGATGCTCTCAAGGCTTTCGCCCGTTATCTGCGGTGTCGCGCTTATCCTAGTTCTCTCGGCTTCAATGTCCACGCTCTCGTCGCTGGTGCTGACGTCAAGCTCGACCCTGACTCTTGACTTCATCGCCCCGGTGCTTATGAAGGACAGGGATAACGAGAAGAAAAAACTGCTCATTATCCGCATATTCATCGCGGTGTTTATCGCCGTTTCTGCTGTTATAGCTGTAGTGCAGTACAAGCTCAACGTCACGTTCATTGCCCAACTCATGGGCCTTTCGTGGGGGGCTCTTGCGGGCTCGTTCCTCGCTCCGTTCCTGTACGGCCTGTACTGGAAACGCACCACAAAGCAGGCGTGCGCGGCGTGCTTCGTGTGGGGCTCGGCCCTTATGCTCGCGAACATGTTCTTCAAGCCGTATTTCCCGTCGTTCCTGCAGAGCCCGATAAACTGCGGCGCCCTGGCCATGCTCGGAGGAATGGTGATCGTTCCTCTTGTTAGCATCGTCACGCGCAAGCCCGATGCTGAACTTACGGACAGCGTGTTTGCGTGCTATGATAAAAAGGTCCTCGCACCTGTCAAGGACGTGCTCGGGGAAGAGGAGTAAAAAACAAAATGAAAATCAGGAAAATTATTGTTGCATTATCTCTGCTGCTTGCGGGCGCGCTTTTGCTTTTGTCGCTTGCGGGATGCGCCGTTTCCGGATACGCATATGAAATAGCGGAATCCGATGGAATGACAGACTCAGGACCGTCCGAAAAAGCCGGCGAAATCACAAGCATAAAAATAAACGGAAGAGATTTCGACGTTTCCTATGATTCTTCGAAGGAGTCTGTGTTCAACGGCGAAAGACTTGACGTTTATAACGTCGGGCAAAACGGAAAAATCATTTTAAACGAAAACGGACAGATCAGGCTGATTTCCGGCTTCAGTCCTTTTTCAGGCATCGGAGACGTTGCTTCACTTTCTGAAGACGAGATAAAAACCAGAACCGAAAACGCAATCGGGCAGAGCGCGGATTTTTCGCGATTCAACAAATTTTCGACGTCGGTATCGGAGGACGGTTCGGCAACTCTTGTCTGGGGGCTGGAACGCGGAATTTTACGCAACGTAAGAATTGAGGTAACGGTCGGAAGCGACGGCGAAATCACGTATTTCAGCTTGACCGACGCCTGCCCCGAAGATTTGCAGGCGCTGTCGATCAGCAATGATGAAAGAGACGGATATCTGATGAAATGCCTGGCGGAAAAATACGGCTCCGTTTCTTTTGCAAAAATAAACATAGTATCTGAAGTTCTTACTCTTTACAAATCTAAACCCGCTATACTGTACGTTGTTACGGGAACCGATTCGCAGGGCTTTGCGGGTTATACGGAGCCGATTGTCATAACGAATAATACGTGATATCCGATCAGCATTCAGAACAAGGAATCAACAAATTACCCCCGCCGGAAATTATTTCCGGCGGGGGAACGTTTTTAATTTTTCCCGTTCTGCGTGGAGTCAAGAACCCATTTTTTTGTTACGGTGATCTCTTTTACGCCGGAGGACGGCGCGGTGAACATGGTGTCAAGGAGAAGATTTTCCACAATGGAGCGGAGGCCTCTTGCTCCGGTCTTCAGCTCTATGGCCTTGTCGGCTATGGCCTCGAGCGCGCCGTCGGTGAATCGGAGGTCTATTCCGTCCATGGCGAACAGCTTCTGGTACTGGCGCACGAGCGCGTTTTTCGGCTTGCTGAGAATTGTTATCAGAGCTCCTTTGTCCATTTTTTCCAGGCCGACGATCACCGGTATGCGTCCGACAAGTTCGGGAATAAGTCCGAATTTGATCAGGTCGTGCGGCACGACGTCCGCGAAAATGTCAAGTTCCTCATCATTTTCTCCGCCCAGGTTGCTGCCGAAACCCATATACTTTTTTCCGGTGGTGCGCTTGCCGATGATCTTTTCAAGCGTGTCAAATGCTCCGCCGCAGATAAACAGTATGTTTTCGGTGTTTATGGCGATGAACTCCTGGCCGGGATGCTTTCTGCCGCCGTGCGGAGGCACGTTTGAAACCGTCCCTTCAAGTATCTTGAGGAGCGCCTGCTGCACGCCCTCGCCCGAAACGTCGCGGGTTATGGAGCGGCTTTCGCTCTTGCGGGCGATCTTGTCTATCTCGTCGATGTAGATTATGCCCTTTTCGGCCTTCTGAACGTCAAAGTCCGCGGCCTGTATAAGCTTGAGAAGTATGTTTTCGACGTCCTCTCCCACATATCCGGCTTCGGTCAGCGTTGTGGCGTCGGCGATTGCAAACGGCACGTCGAGAATTTTCGCAAGCGTCTGCGCGAGATAGGTCTTGCCGGTACCGGTCGGGCCTATGAGCAGTATGTTGCTTTTCTGTATTTCGGCCCCGCCGTCGTCGGAAGGCTGAAGAATGCGCTTGTAGTGGTTGTAGACGGCCACGCACAAAGCTTTTTTCGCCCTTTCCTGACCTATAACGTACTCGTCGAGCCTGGCTTTCAGCGCGTCGGGTTTGGGGAGGGAGCCGAGGTCAAGGCTGAAATCGGATGTTTCCGTCTCGCCGTCCTGGCTCTTCATAGCCTCAAGCTCCGAGCCGCATTCGGCGTAGCAGTCGGCGCAAATGCCGAGGCCGATACCCGGAAACCCCAGATCCGACGGAATGAAATACCGGACCTCCCCGGCTTTTTTCCCGCAGAAGGCGCAGATCTCCGTATATTCCTGCTGTGCCATTATCTCTTCTCGATGACCTTGTCGATGAGCCCGTATTCAAGTGCCTGTTCCGCTGTCATATAATTGTCGCGGTCGGTGTCGCGGGTGATCTCCTCAACCGTTCTGCCCGTGTTGGCGGCGAGAATGCGGTTCATCTTTTCGCGGATGGCAAGCAGATGATCGGAATGTATCTTGATGTCCGAAGCCTGACCGCCGAGTCCGCCGGAAATAAGCGGCTGGTGAATGAGTATTTCGCTGTTCGGAAGAGCGATCCTTTTTCCCTTTGCGCCTGACGAGAGCAGAAAAGCCCCCATGCTCGCGGCCATGCCCACGCATATGGTGCTGACGTCGCACTTTATGTAGTTCATTGTGTCGTATATGGCCATGCCGGCGGAAATAGACCCGCCGGGACTGTTGATGTAAAGCGAAACGTCCTTGTCGGGATCCTGCGACTCGAGGAACAGCAGCTGCGCCACGACAAGCGACGCCGTAACGTCGTTTACCTCGTCGGCGAGAAATATGATCCTGTCGTTGAGCAGACGCGAGAAAATATCGTACGAGCGTTCTCCGCCGTTGGCGGTCTGTTCAATAACGTATGGTACAAATGCCATTTTTATGTCTCTCTTTCTTTTTTTATGTTTTACAGTGACTGAATGAATGAGGCTATACAGTCTGCCAGCCTTTCGTGTCCGGCGTCGTTAGGATGCAGGCCGTCCGGCATGAGCGCCTCGCGATGCTCGGGTATCAGGACGTTTATGCCGAGATTGCGGTAGAGGTCGCACACGGGGAGCGAATGATCCTCGGCTATCTTTCTGATCGCGTCGGCATAGGCTTTCAGCGTTCCGACGTTGTACCGCTTTATTAAACCGTCGCCCCGGGGATTCAGTTCATCCGCGCGATGTGCGGGAGTGCATACAATGATCCTCGCAAGCGGATAGCGTTTCTGCAGGTACGTGAAAAGATCGCGGCAGGCGCCGCAGAAGGTATACGGGGC
Organism: Clostridia bacterium; assembly: GCA_017618795.1. Taxonomy (GTDB): domain Bacteria; phylum Bacillota; class Clostridia; order Oscillospirales; family CAG-272; genus Colimorpha_A. The sequence goes on from JAFZTO010000215.1 coordinate 5,420, forward strand.
GTCGTCAAGAAGGTCTCCGAACGGGGCGTCGCCGTGTCCGAAGTCGTTTGTCCCGCCGAACACGACTATTATGTCAGGCTCCCCCTCCATCCTTTTTGCGCGCTCGCAGAACGTCTCGTCATAAGCCGGCGCCTCCACGGTAGGCTGCGACTGGATCGCAAGACGGGTGCCGCTTACGCCGTAGTTGAACGCTTTTATGCCGTATTTTCTCTCCATGACGCTGACGTAGCAGTTTTCGGAGCACGACGCCCCGACTCCCTCCGTTATGGAATCGCCAAGGAAAAAAACCTTTTTGCCTTCAAGCTTCATTCTATTCCTCTGTCGACGGCGTGCTGTAAACGATGCTCTCTTTGACGAGGTCGCTGGCCTTGCGGCGGAGAACGGACTCGTTAACCATCTCCGGATCGACCTGTGCTTTGACTTCGTCTTCGGTCATCGAATAGGTATCGGCGAGATATTTGATCTCCTCCGCGTACTCCTCCTCGGAAACCTCAAACCCTTCGTTTTTGGCGATCTGATCGAGAGCGAGACGGGTCTTTAGCTGATCGGTGGCGCGGGCGCGGTACTGGGCCTTGAGCTGGTCCATGGTCATGCCCGTGTATTTCATATAATCGTTTATGTTCAGTCCGCTCTGGCGCATGTTGAAATCCATGTCGCGTATCTGGTTCTGCACCTCGTCGTCGATCATGCAGTCGGGGATGTCTGCTTCAAAGCAATCGCCGGAGATAAGTTTTTCGAATGCTTTGTTAAGCGCCGCGTTTTCGGCAGCCTGCGTGCGCGTTTCTATAAGCTTCTTTTCCACGTCCGCACGGTATTCGGCAAGCGTGTCAAACTCGGAAACGTCCTTGGCGAACTCGTCGTCAAGCTCGGGAAGTTCCTCCGTCGTCACTTCGTTGAGCTTTACTGCGAAGACGGCTGCCTTACCCGCAAGCTCCTTTGCGTGGTAATCCTCCGGGAAGGTGACGTTCACGTCGAACTCCTCTCCGGCGGAATGACCGACGATCTGGTCCTCAAATCCCGGAATAAACGTGCCGGAGCCGATTTTCAGGTCGTGCTTTTCGGCTGATCCGCCCTCGAATTCAACTCCGTCAACCGTTCCTTTGTAGTCGATGTTGGCGGTGTCGCCATTCTGCGCGGGGCGCTCGGCGGTAACACGGCGGGAGTTGCGCTTGCGGGCCTCCTCGACCTTTTCGTTCACGTCTTCCTCGGTTACGCTGACTTCGTCCTTCTCGACGGTTATCCCCTTGTAGTCCTTTACGGTGATTTCGGGAAGAATAAACACGGTAGCCTTTACGTCCACGCCGTTTTCGCCTATTTCAAGAACCTCGTACTGCGGCGCGCTGACGGGCTTGAACTCCGTGCCGGAGACAGCCGTGTAGTATTCGTTCGGTATCAGACTGTTGAGAGCTCCGTCGTAGAAGGCCTCCTTGCCGTACATTTTCTCGACCAGAGCGCGGGGCGCTTTGCCTTTGCGGAAGCCGGGTATCGTGATCTTCGGCGATTCCTTTTTAAATTCCGCTGTGACCGCTTTGTCAAAATCTTCCTTTTCTATATGGATAACAAGCTCTGCTGTGTTGCCGTTGATTTTTTCGCTGCTTTTAAGACTCATTTCGTTTTCCTCCGTATTGTATATATATTAAAATGTTTTTGAAAGCATACCATATTATTATACCATTTTTCCTGTAAAAAGTCAAGCGGGGAAACGTTAATTATTCCCCCGCGGTGACTAATATTATTCGATTACAACCATTTCACTTCCGAGGCTGGGCATGGACAAAGTGTCAATCACCCTGTCGACGGCGTCGGTTTTTGAGATAAACTGTCAAAGTTGCCGGAAGTTCTTCGGTTTGTTGCCGTATGAATCATTCTCTGTCGTTTCAGACGACAGGTCAATGTAAATGACAAACGGAACGAACGCAACGGAATATTCAGTTTTGATTTGAGTTGATAAAATCATAGTAATCTTCTATTGTTGCGCCCCAGTGGATTCTGACATATTTATCGTTGAGTTCTTTATAGTATGCATCGTCATGCTCATCGCCATATCCTCGCGAAAAGGCATAATACCACTTATCATCCCAATCAGCCGGCTTGTTTTTTGCTTCGCAAAACACTGTTATATGACTTTTAGTTTCTTCTGCGCGCGGATCTAAAAAAATCCTATCATAAATGGTGACAACGTTATCCGGTATAAAAACCGCATAAAGCTTATTGCAGTGCTGGAACGCAAGATCCCTGATTTCATCAACTCCGTCAGGAATTACAACTGTCTCAATCGGAAGGTTTAAAAAACTGTTTCCGCCAATTATTTTGGCTGATCTCGGAATCGAATCCATTGCAACAGAAGAGGCTATAAGAACGTTATCTTCTTTTGTCAGAATACAATTGTTTTCAGAGTAATAATTTGGATTTTGAACATTAACTGTGACTTGCTCAAGATTAGGGCAATTGAAAAATAGTCCATCCATTATTCTTTGCGCGCCTGATCCTATGAAAATACTTTTAAGAGATGAAAATTCATAGTACATATCAAAGTCAACGAATTTTATATTATCCGATAAGACAAGCGTGCTTATTTGACTATTAATAATTGCGTCTTCCGTGAAACCGGTTACCTTGTACCCATCAATAACCTGAGGCACGAAACATATATCCCCGACATTTCCCGCTGTGGACAGAAGCCATAATTCGTCATTATTGAGGATGTACAGACATCCGTCAAAATATTAATAAACAGGATTTCTGGCATCATCCGTACGTTTTGTTTTTTCGAGTAATTCAGACTTGCATCGATCATTAAACAAAACAAATAATACGATAACGCATATGGTTATAAGAATGCCAACAATACCGATAATTACAGTACGATACACATTCTTTCTCATCTGTAAATCTCCCATCCGCCATAATAGTCAGTAATTCCTGGAGCAAGCTGATATATATCCTCACAGTCCATGACGTTCTTGCCTGCGATAGTACCTTGTCTGCAGGTAATAGAACCCTGTCTCGGTGTCATAATAGTAACTGCGGTATCTGAAAGGATTGTACTGCGCGTAGGCGTTGGAACCGTTAGAGTTGTGAACAGTTTCGGTTACCTTCCCCTAGACGTCGTATGCGTAGGAAACGGCTTTCGTTCCGTCTTTTCCGTATACGGCTATGACATTATAAACAAACATTCCACGGCAAGCCGTCTGTTCCCATGTAGAATTTTCCGTTCGGAAGATCTTTCGGCTTGATATTGTAATGCCTGCAACACGGCAAATACGCATTAGAAAGATTTTTTATAAAAGCCATGTCCCCGTCTTCTGACTTATAATCGGTTACAAACGTTTTAAGATTTTTACATTTTTTCAGAAAACCGAAAGATTTGATTTTTCTGCCTCCAAGCAGTTTCAGGAATTCGAGATTCTCAAGTTCGCCTATTACCGATAGATCTTCAATATTGGGGCAATTTTCTATGCTTAGGGCGGTAAGGCTTTTATTAACGCTTACAATGTGAGAGATATTTGTCAGATAACGGCTATAGAAAACAAGCAAGCATTTTAAAGAAGGCGCGCAGTCATTAATTCCTTTAAGATTCTGCATTCTTCCAAAACCCAATTGAAGTAACAATATACTGTTTGAAGCACTGAAATTTATTAAATCTTCATTTGGCCAGTTAAATGCCGTAATACCCTGTAATCCGCTGACTTTGCTTGCGCCGATTTCATATTTATTGAACGCACAGGTTAGATATCTAAGCCCTTTTATTCTGCTGTAATCGATAAACCCGTGTCCGGCCTTGTCTTTATTGTTATATACATAACTGGTTCCACAACTCAGTGATATAATATTTGGAACACGATATAACGGGCTGTAATCAAATAATTTAGGCGATAAAACTGAAGGAAGTATATTTAGATATTTAAGAGATGGACATTTATCCAGAAAATATATATTTCCAGTGATTATTTGCGCTGCTTCAATTTTATTATCGTTAATATAATCTATCGATTCATCAATGTTATCGTCGTGGATTTCAATTGTGTTAATTTCATCTGGAAAACCAGTATGCTTTGCAAATATAATCATTTCACCAGCTCCTTCCATTATAGTAGTAATACTCACCAAAGTCCTGATAATAGTACGCCCGTCCGGGTGACCAAATTCTGTTGTATATTGGATTTTGATCGTTTACACTTAATGGCCCTCCGTTTTTACATTGCCATTGCGGTTGTGCCGCTGAAGTGACTGAACTTTGGAGTGTGTATTCCGTGAACGGTATAGATCTGGAACGATAAAAACAGCATGACCGCCGTCAGAGTAATATTCAGCAGGCGAAAACATGTTCTTTTAAAGTGAATTTTTCCGGTTAAGATTATTATACCATATTGCGGATGGAAAGTCAATATATTGAATTAATAAAGAGAAAAAACAGCCGGCAACGCGGATTGGCTGAACGCGCGGAAATATCAAATGTGCTCCTCCTATTGAATTTTACGTTAAAATGTGGTATAATATAATAAGGGACAGTGTATGCAACTGTATTCAAGAAGGCAGATGACGTCCCGGACAAGAGGAATCAGAATGAAAATTATCATAACCGGATGCGGAAAAATTGGTCAGTCGCTGGCCGCCTCGCTGTGCGCGGAGGGCAACGACGTCACGTGCATAGATACAAACCAGATGCTTATCGAGGATCTAACGGAAACGTACGACGTGATGGGTATCTGCGGCAACGGAGCCGATTCGACGGTCCTGAAAGAGGCCGGGATAGACGGGACTGACCTGCTTGTTTCAGTAAGCGGATCGGACGAGCTTAATATGCTGACGTGCTTCCTCGGAAGACGGATGGGCGCAAAGAACACCATAGCGCGCATACGCAATCCCGAATACAACGACGAGAGCCTCAATCTGCTTCGCCAGGAGCTTGAGCTCAGTGTGGCAATAAATCCGGAGAAACTGACAGCGCACGAGATATACAACGTGCTTAAATTTCCGTCCGCGGTGAATATCGAGCCTTTTTCGCGCGGTCTTGAAATGGTGGAGATAAGACTTAAAACCGATTCGGTGCTTGACGGCATGACGCTTCACAAGCTCCGCACGCATTATACGTCTAAAATTCTCGTCTGCTGCGTGCGGAGGGGCGACAACGTATATATTCCGACCGGCTCCTTCGAACTGAAAAGCAACGACGTGATTGGAATAACCGGCTCGCCGTCCGAAATACACAAGTTCCTTAAGGAGCTCAATCTGCTGCGCAGAAGGGCAAAGGACATAATGATAATCGGCGGATCGCGGATAGCGCGCTATCTTGCCGACATGATCATTTCCGGCGGGAGCAACGTGACTATCATTGAAAAAAACCGCGCGGTCTGCGAGGCGCTGAGCCGGGACATAAGCGAGGCGAACATAATCTGCGCCGACGGGACAGATCACGACGTGCTGCTTGAGGAAGGGATCCGCTCCTGCGACGCCTTTGTGACGCTGACCGGATTTGACGAGGAAAACATCCTGATGTCGATATTCGCGTCCTCGCAGTCGGTACCCAAGGTCGTTACGAAGATAAACGGAGAATCCATGCTGAAGATGGGCACGGAGCTCGGAATAGATACCCCCGTATGCCCGCACAACGCCGTTTCCAACGTCGTTCTGCGTTACGTCAGAGCGCTGAGGAACTCGGAGGGCTCGTCGGTGGAAACGCTTTACAAGCTTTTCGACGGGGCGGCGGAGGCTCTGGAATTCAGGGTGGACGGAGAGGCTCCGTTCACAGGCACAGCGTTAAAAGCCCTGAAATTCAAAAAGAATACGATGCTTGCGGGCATAATCCGCAACCGCAGGATAATAATCCCCGGCGGCGATGACTGCATTATGGCGGGCGACCGCGTGATAGTCATTTCGGCCGGAGAACCGACGGGAAAGCTCGCCGACATATTCGAGGCCGACAGATGAACAGAAAGATAATCGTCAACACGCTCGGCAAAATCGCGCTGATACTCGGTGGGCTGCTTCTGCTTCCGCTTGCGGTTTCGGTTATATACGGCGAATGGACGCAGGCGCTGTCGTTTCTGCTGACGGCCGCGATTTCGGCTGCCGGAGGGTTTGCCGCCGTGCGCCTGACAAAAAAGGAAAAGGCGGCTGACAGGATGATATTCACCCGCGAAGGGCTGATGATAGTCGGTCTTGCCTGGCTGGGAGTTTCGCTGATAGGTGCGCTTCCTTTTGTGATCAGCGGAGACATTCCGTCATATATCGACGCGTTTTTTGAGACCGCGTCGGGCTTTTCGACCACCGGCGCGTCCATACTCAGGAATATAGAGGGGCTGAGCAGGGGAATGCTTTTCTGGCGCTCCTTCACCCACTGGATAGGCGGAATGGGAGTGCTCGTGTTTCTGATGGCGCTTGCTCCGTCTTCGCCCGATACCGGCAGACAGGTGCATATCATGAAAGCGGAAATGCCGGGT
>JAFZTO010000216.1 GCA_017618795.1 Clostridia bacterium
GGAGCTTGCAGACAAGCTTGAGGCAAACGGCGCGGAGGTCAGCTACGCCATCCATCCCGTAGCCGGACGTATGCCCGGACACATGAACGTGCTTCTTGCGGAGGCTAACGTGCCATATGAGCAGCTTAAAACCGCCGACGAGATGAACCCGCAGATGCCGAATATGGACGTGGCGATAGTAATCGGCGCAAATGACGTCGTTAATCCCGCGGCGCAGAACGACGAAAGCTCGCCTCTTTACGGGATGCCGATCATAAACGCCTACGAGGCACGCACAGTATTTGTGCTCAAACGCGGCAAGGGGTCTGGTTTCTCCGGGGTCGAAAACCCGCTCTTTACCAACGATAACACAATCATGATTTACGGCGACGCCAAACAAACCGTCTCCGCGCTAGTTTCAGAATTCGATGACAAATAATATTCTGCTTTCAGTCGAATCTGCCGCTCCGGTTGCGGCAGGTCCGGGGTATCACTTTTTCGACTATAAATATAATATAGAAGGTTTTACCTCGGATTTTTTCAGCGAGGAGCATATAGTTTATATCATTCTCGCGTTTACTCTCACGTTTTTCCTGTGCTGGCTGTTCAGGAAAACCAGACATTCGACCGTCGACAGACTGCTTAAGGTTATGTCTATAGTAATGCCTGTTCTGGAAATCACGAAAGTCACCTGGGAAAGCTGGTGGGACGTCACAACGGGACGCGGCTTCAACTGGGGAGGGCTTTTGCCGATCTATACCTGCTCGCTCTTTATTTACTCGCTGCTCGTCGCGGCCTGGAGCAGGGGAAAGGCAAGGGAATACTGCCTGTCATTCATAACCACCGTCAGCCTGCTTTACGGGGCGGTCGGAATAGTGCATTGCAACGGGCTGAACTGGTATCCGTTCTGGACGTTCGGCGCTTTCTATTCGCTTTTCTTCCACACCGCGATGTTCGCGACGGGTCTCTTCCTGCTTGCGACCGGGTATAAAAAGCTCGACTGGGGTGACCCGCTCAGGCAGATGGTGCCCGTGCTGGCTCTTTCTGTCGTAACAATCCCCGTCGATTACATACTTCAAACCGACTATATGATGGTATGGAACGGCGGAGGAGTGCCTTATTACGAGGGACTTGCCGCGTGGCTGGCTTCAAAGGGGTTAAGACCTCTTTATACGGCTCTTATGCTCATAACCCATATCCCACTGGCGATGATCGTCGTCGGAGGTTACAGAGTGGCCGAAGGAGTTATCAAAGCCGTCGAGCGCAAACCCGCGGAGCAAAAGGAAACAGTATAAAAAACATTAAGCGCCGGATTTTCCGGCGCTTTTCCGATAAAACTATAGCGTTACTCTTTAGGGGAAATTGCTTTTTTATGCACTCGTTCTGAAATTTGCCGGTGGGGTTCCCCAAAATGAGCAAAGCGAATTATGTGGGTTCACGCCATCTTTTTCTAAAGAAAAGAAGATCATATCGCGTACTGGCTGCGGAAAAGCTCGTAGTAGAAGCCCTTCTGACCGAGCAGCGAGCGGTGCGTCCCCTGCTCGACGATGCGCCCGTCCTTCAGAACAAGGATAAGATCGGCGTTCACGATAGTGGACAGGCGGTGCGCGATAATAAAGCAGGTGCGCCCCCCCGTAAGGCGGTCCATCGCCTTCTGGAGCAGAAGCTCGGTCCGTGTGTCTACGTTCGAGGTTGCCTCGTCAAGAATCAGAAGCGGCCGGTCGGCGAGCAGGGCGCGGGCTATGGTGAGAAGCTGTTTCTGGCCGGACGAGACGGCGGCGCTGTCCTCTGAAATCACGGTGTCATACCCCTGCGGCAGCCGGCGGATGAAGTGATCGCAGAACGCGCTTGTACAGGCATTTTCGATTTCTTCGCGTGTCGCGGAGGGGTTGCCGTACGCGACGTTTTCCGCGACGGTGCCCTTGAAAAGCCAAGTGTCCTGAAGAACCATGGAATACAGCCGGCGGTTTTCGGATCTTGACAGTTCTCCCGTATCCCGCCCGTCGATGAGTATCTGACCGGAGCAAACGTCGTAAAAGCGCATCAGCAGGTTAACTACCGTTGTTTTGCCGGCGCCTGTGGGGCCGACTATCGCGACCTTCTGACCGGGTTTTACGTCAATGTTCAGATCTTTAATGAGCGGCTTTTCGGGATCGTAGGAAAAGTCCACGTGACGCAGCTCCACGTGACCGGACACCTGAAATCCGACGGTCCCTGACGGATCACTCTCCTCCGGCAGATCGAGCAGGGCGAAAACGCGCCGGGCGGCGGATTTTACGTGCTGAATATAGCTCAGACCGAAGGCGATGTTTTCAAGCGGCTCGGAGAAACGGCGGGCGAAAAGAATTACCGTAACAACGGTACCGATCGGCACTCCGCGGCGTATGATGAGCCATCCTCCGAGAACTGTCACGGCTATATAGGCCAGAGAATCCGCAAAGGCGATGACGGGCTGAACGACAGAGGAAAGGAAGTTGCCGAAAATTCCGCTTCGCTGATGACGGAGCGAAAGCTCGTCGTACTTTTTCTGCATGTACTCCTCTCTGCCGAAGGCCTTGGTCGCGGGGTAGTTGGTGTAGGCCTCCTCCGCAAGCGAGGTAAGCTCTCCGCCAAGGTCAAAATGCTTGTCCCAGTGCTTTTCGCCCATGGTCGCCATTTTTGCGGAAAGCAGAACGGACAGCGGCGACAGAAGAACTACGGGGATCGCCATGCGCCAGTCGGTAACAAAAAGAATGACGGCGATGACGGTCATGCGGAGAAATCCGGAGAGGAGAATCTCAACTATTCCGTAAATGGAGTCAGCCATGTCGCTCACGTCGTCCATCATCCTGTCTATGATCTCGCCGGTTGGCGTTTTGTCCATGTATGAAACAGGCAGACGGCGCAGTTTTTCGGACAGGCGTATGCGAAATCCGGCGCAGAAAAAGCGGCTGACGATGTTGTTGAGAAGAAACGAGTTGCCGTATGAAAGGGCAGAATGAAGGGTGTAAATGCCGAACAGTACGGCAAGTCCGGGGAGCAGACTCCGGGCAAGCCCCGGCGTGCGTGATGCGGTCCATTCATAGAGCCGGTTGACAAGCGAGCCGAGCAGCTCGGGCTCGGCGACCGCGCATCCTATAAGCAGCAGGCAGATAAAAGCCGAGAGAATTATCCAGCCGCGCAGGGGTTTCATTTCGCTGATGAGCCGCTTTCCGGTCTTATCAAGAAGGCGGCTTTTTTTCTTTTGTTCGGTTGTGTTCCGGTTCTTTTCGGATTTCATGAAACGTCACCTCCCGTCTGCGACAGATATATTTCCCGGTAAACGGGACAGTTTTCGAGCAGCTGGGAATGAGAGCCCGATCCGACCAGCTGGCCGTCTGAAAGGACGAAAATGCGGTCGGAGTGCATAGCGGAGACCACGCGCTGGGTTATAACAATGCGTGTTTTTCCGGTCAGCTTTTCGTTTATAGCCCTGCGGACCTTTGCCTCGGTTATAAAGTCGAGCGCGGAGAACGAATCGTCAAAGATGTATATCGGCGCGTCCTTCAGTATTGCGCGCGCTATGGAGAGGCGCTGCTTCTGACCTCCAGAAATGTTGACGGCTGCCTGCTCGAGCTTAAAGTCCAGACCGGCCGGCTGATCTCGCACAAAATCGGCGATCTGCGCCAGTTCAAGAGCCTGCCACAGCTCTTCATCTGTCGCGCCGGGGTTGCCGATGCGCAGGTTTTCTGCCACCGTTCCGGCATAGAGCATGGATTTCTGAAGCGAGCAGCTCACGTTTGAACGCACGTCGGCGGGCGGGAGTTCGCGACTGTCGTGCCCGTCAAAGCGCACGGCACCTTCGGTCGGAAAGCGGAAAGCGATAAGGAGATCTGCAAGCGTCGTTTTTCCGGAGCCCGTACCGCCGATGACCGAGACCCATTCGCCGGCCTTTATGTGCATATCCACGTTTGAAAGCGCAGGAAGAGAGCTTCCCGGGTACGTGAAGCCGACGTCGTCGAGATCGATCGAGCCGGAAAAGACCGTGCCCGCGGCGGGGCGGCCGTCCTCAAGTCCTGTGGAATCGGTGACCTGCCTGAGACGTCTGGCCGCAACGCGCACGTGCGGAAGCATAACTATGGCGAAGGAGACTGATACGATGGCGCCGAGAATTATACTGATGTACTGTACCATGGCAAAGACGTCGCCGGGCGTCAGGCCGCTGCCGCGCTCCATTCGGACGCCGCCGAGAAATACTATCAGAAGAGCGGCCGTGTTCAGCACAAAGGCGGCGAGAGGGTCGACTATCGCCATGCTGATGTTTGCGCGTATGATGTTGTCGGCCATTACCCGGGTGGCGCCGGAGACCTTTTCGTGAGCCTGTTTTTCGCGGTCGAAGGCCCGTATAACGCGGATTCCGCGCAGACGCTCCCTGACCAGATCGTTCTGCCTGTCGCAATATTCGTCGGAGATCTCCCAGAGGCGGTCGATTTTTTTGCTCATGAGCATGACGACTGCAATCAGAAGAGGCACGGCGCAAAGAATGACGAGCGACAGGCGTATGTCCTTGCGCATACATAGAAACACTCCGCCGGCGAACATAAGGGGAATAATGATGATGTTTCCGCACAGCATGGAGACTATCCAGTTAAGGGTTCCCACGTCGTGGGTGGAGCGGGTCACGAGATTGGACGTTCCAATCCTTCCAACTTCCTCAAGCGTCATGGTGTGGACCTTGCGGAACAGTGCAGAGCGCAGGCTCCATGTATAACCGGAAATCACGTGATATACGACCCAGTAGCCCAGGCCCACCGAGATCAGGCTCACAAGCGATATTCCGAGCATCGTGCCCGCGGTTTTGAGTATATATCCGAACGTGTCCGCCTCTGCCGCTCCGTACACGCCCTTGTCGAGCACGCCGGCCATCAGAGTCGGGAGCATGAGATCGCAGACAGCGGAAACTGCCATAAGAAGGGTCGCAAGAGCAATGCGGCCCCTGTAAGGTTTAAGAAATGATAACAGCTTTCGCAAAGCTGTTTACCTCCTTTCGGGAAATTTGATTAAGACAAGTGCTTTATGATGATATTTTCTTTAAAACGCTTTTTCCGGAAGCCGGCGCTGCAAAAAACCGGACCGCAGCGAAACGGCAGTCCGGATTTCCGGGAGTATAAGCCCGGGATTGCTATGGGAGTATTTGAAATTTCAGGCCGGTCGGCCCGCCGTTTCGGAATATGCGATTGTTATTATTAAAACACGGTTGTCTGACATGTCTGTACCTTTTTTAAGATTTGTGGTAAAGTTTTTTTGTTGTGTACTCGGGCTCGCAGGTGACGTTTACGCCGAGCTTTTTGAAGGTGTCCTCGTCGGCCTGCGGGAGGATGACGGTAGAGTGTGCCTCGCAGCCGCGGAGGTTTGGCAATTGCTCTGCCGCAAGCGCGGAACTGCTGTCAAAAGTTGCGGAGACCGACAGGGCTATCAGTACCTCGTCGGAATGCAGACGCGGGTTGTGATTTCCGAGCACGCCGGTCTTTAAGTGCTGGATAGGCTCGATGACCGAATGATTGATTACGTCCACGTCCTTGTCTATCCCCGACAGGGCCTTGAGCGCGTTGAGCAGCAGAGCCGCCGAGGGCCCGAGCAGAGAGGAGGTCTTGCCCGTAACGATCCGTCCGTCGGGCAGCTGAAGCGCCGCCGCCGGTTTTCCGGTAAGGTCGCGTTTGGCCTTCGCAACTCCCACGACC
>JAFZTO010000217.1 GCA_017618795.1 Clostridia bacterium
CACGTCCGTCGGCGAGTTTGCCCGTATAAACAGGGCAGGCAAGCGCGCCCCCACTCTTCGCGACGACGACGAGCTTGTGTACGTCGGATGCGTTACGGACGACGACGAGCTGCTGATAGCCACTTCAAATGGCTACGGCATAAGATTCCGCGCCGGGAGCATACGGATAATGGGAAGAACCGCCGCCGGCGTGCGCGGTATCAGACTGCGCAACGACGGCGACAACACAGACGCCCGTGTTGTAGGAGTCGCCGCCGTAGAGGAAGGCAAAGAACTCCTGACGGTCACTGAAAAAGGGCTCGGAAAGCGTACCGCCTTCGATCTGTTCGCAGCGCATAACAGGGGCGGCAAGGGCATGAGATGCCATAAAATAACCGAAAAAACCGGTGACGTTGTGGCGATTGCCTCGGTTGCTCCAGACGACGAGCTTCTCGTCATATCGGACAGCGGAATAATGATCCGCGTACGGGTATCGGAGATTTCCGAAAGCGGACGTTCCGCCTCCGGAGTCAGAGTAATGCGTACCGGAGAGGATTATTCGGTTTCTTCGCTTGCCGTTCTTTCCGCTGCGGAGGAGACTGCCGGGGAAACGGCTGAAGATGACTTTTCCGGCGAAATAAACGGCCTTGAATTCGACTCCGGAGAGAGCGAAGGGACACAGCCGGAAGTCTTCGGCGATGACGAGGAAATCGAGGTCCTTCCAGCAAACGGGTGACCATACGCTGAACAGACTTTTTTTACAAAAAGATTAAAAAGGCTTGACTTTTGAGAGGCAAAGTGATATAATAGTACAAATTTTTCGGACAATCCGGTAAAGGAGGAGAAAAAATATGTATCAGCCGAGAATTCTGACAATACAGGACATTTCCTGCTTCGGGAAATGCTCGCTTACGGTCGCGCTTCCGATAATTTCCGCAATGGGCGTCGAAACCGTCATACTTCCGACGGCCGTGCTCTCAACGCATACGGGAGGGTTTAAGAATTTCACGTTCCGCGACCTTACGGAAGACATAAAACCTGTTACCGACCACTGGAAAGCGGAGAACATAGATTTTAACGGCATTTATACCGGTTATCTGGGTTCATTCGAGCAGCTGAGGCTTGTTGGGGAAATTTTTGATTCTTTCGGCGGATTCAAGCTCGTTGACCCCGTAATGGCTGACAACGGCAAACTCTACACCGGTTTTACTCCGGAATTTGCCCTCGGAATGGCAAAACTCTGTTCCAAAGCCGATTATATAGTTCCGAACATTACAGAGGCCAGCTTTATGCTCGGGCGCGAATATCCGGGTGTCTGCACGCCTGCGATAGCGAGGGATTTTCTTCCGCGCCTGCTTGAACTCGGGTGCGGAACGGCCGTTCTTACAGGAGTCGTCGAAAACGACAGACAGGGCGTCGTCGCGTATGACGGCAGGGATTATACCGAATATTATTCCGACAATCTCGACGCCAAATTTCACGGCACCGGCGACGTCTGGGCTTCGGCCTTCTGCGGAGCCGTCGCGCTCAAAAAGGATCTGTATACGTCGCTTCGCATAGCCGTTGATTTCACCGTTTCGTGCATCCGGCGCTCGATCGGAGACGACGAGCACAGATACGGCGTCAGATTCGAGGAATCAATAGGCGAACTTGCCGGCATGGTAAGCGCCGGTCCGTCCGGACGGAATAAAAAAGAAAAAGCAAAATACAGGTTTTTATAACAACTCACGGCAACCGTTTCCGGTTGCCGATTTTTTTATTTCCGAACTGGCCTTTCGACATGGAAGTACAAGATTCACAAAATTGTTTCACGTGAAACAATGAAAAATAAAGAAAATTGTTGAATTTCAATCAGTTTTCTTTTTTTAATGGTTCCTGATGACTGAAATGGCGTCTCCGCACTTGACAAAAGAGGTTTTTTTTGATATAATATATAATGCTCTTTTATGACAGACAGAAACAGAGGAGATCCTCGTGGGAAAAATAATAGTATTTTCAAATCAGAAAGGCGGAGTCGGAAAGACGACATCCGCCGTTAACGTTGCGGCGTGCGTCGGCAAAATGGGTAAAAAGGTCCTGCTCGTTGACCTCGATCCGCAAGGCAATACGACAAGCGGCGTAGGGATCAACAAGAGAAAAATGCCGCTCAGCTCTTACGACGTGCTGGTGGGACGCGCGCCCGCCGAAAATTGCATAACGAATCTTGAATCGGATTTTGACAACCTTTCGATAATTCCGGCTAACATTAATCTCGCAGGTGCCGAATTTGAACTGATTCAGGATGAGAAGCGCGAATACAAGCTTCGAGATGCGCTGGTGCCGATACGCGACAATTATGATTTTATTTTTATCGATTGTCCGCCGTCACTCGGGATGCTGACCATAAACACTCTGGTCGCAAGCGACTATGTGATTATACCGATGCAGTGCGAGTTTTATTCGCTTGAGGGTCTTTCGCAGCTGATGCAGACCATAAAGACCTGCAAACGCCTTTATAACAAAAATCTGCAGCTGCTCGGCATACTGATTACGATGCATAACGGGCGGCTCAATCTCTCGATGCAGGTAATGGACGAGCTGAAAAAATATTATGCCGGAAAACTTTTCAGAACGACAATTCCGCGCAACGTGCGATTGTCGGAGGCGCCGAGTTACGGTTCGCCGATAATTTATTATGATCCGTACAGCAAGGGGGCCGAGGCCTACAAGGCCGTTTCTGCCGAAATGCTTGAAAGACTGTAGGATTTTCAGACGATAACACACTCATGTTTCACGTGAAACACAAACGATAATCAAAGGACAGAATATGGCAAAAAACACAGGCCTTGGGAGAGGACTTGATTCCATCTTCCTTGACAATACAACTGAAGAAAAGGGCGGCGTAACGGTTATGCGCGTGTCGGACATAGAGCCGAACCGCAGTCAGCCCCGCCGCGAATTTGACGAAAACGCGCTGCACGATCTCGCAAATTCCATAGCGGCGCACGGGCTTATCCAGCCTATAATCGTACGTCCGTCGCAAAACGGTTATTACCAGATAGTGGCAGGCGAGCGCCGCTGGAGAGCCTCGAAAATGGCGGGTTTAAGCGAAATCCCCGTTATAGTCCGCGAGCTCGACGACACGAAGGCCGCGCAGGTCTCAATAATCGAAAACGTCCAGCGCGAGGACCTTAACGTGGTTGAGGAGGCGACGGCGTACAGGCGGCTCATTACCGAATTCGGAATGACGCAGGAAGAACTTGCGTCGCAGATAGGAAAAAACCGCGCGACAATAGCAAATACCATTCGTCTTCTCGATCTTCCTGAAAAATCCCTTAAAATGCTGTCCGACGGGGAAATTACCCCCGGACACGCCCGCGCGGCACTCTCGCTGAAGGACAAAACGCGCATCGACGAGCTGACCAAAACGGTTTATTATAAATCTCTTTCGGTACGCGATACTGAAAAGCTTGCAAAGAGGATGAACCGCGAAACGGCCAGAACAGCCACTGCAAATCCGGGAAAAGGAGTCGGCGCGGTGGATTACACGGCCGTCCTGGCGGAAAAAATGACGCGCAAGCTGGGGAAAAAGGTTGAAATAAGCCGCATCGGAGGCTCAGGCAAGGTAAAAATCAGCTTCGGCTCCGACGAAGAGCTTGACGAGCTTGTAACAATGCTTTGCGGCGAAAACGTTTTTGACGACTGAATACAGCAGAAAACGGAAAAAAGGGAGAAAAAATGTCTGATACGCTGAGGGGCATACTTATATGCGTTCCGATTGTTGCGGCGATATTTCTTGCGCCTTATTTCGCCTATAAGATCTGGAAATTTCTTTCAAAGAAAAGAATCGATCCGGAGAAATACGCGGAACAGGAATGCCTCACCGCGCTTGCGTACATAATTACCGGGAAAGGCAACGCTTCAGACGTGCTTGCGCGGCTTTCGGAGGCCGAATACGAAGGCATTGACCGGTCTGATGACACGGGAAAAGACATACTTGGATATTCGACCGGA
>JAFZTO010000218.1 GCA_017618795.1 Clostridia bacterium
AGGAAGCTCGATTTTACGTACTTCCACGACGCTTTTGTGACGATCGCCTTCTGCCCGCCGTATTCTTCGACTGCGGACAGGGAAGAGAGACTGTCACCCGCCTTTATACTCATGCGGGTTATGACAAGGCTTTTTTCGCATATCAGCGCCGCGTCTTTCCCGGCGACGGAGACGTTCGATGCCTCGACGCTTAAGGAATTGACGGCAAAAAGCCCCGCGTCCGATTTCAGTTTCATTCCGTTTGAAACGACCACGTCTATCCCGTAAATGCCGTCTGTTCCCGCAGCGACGGTCATATCGGAGTTGGATACGGATATTTTCTGAATGTCGGAATGAATCCCGTCCTCTCCTGCCTTTATCTCGTATTTACCGCCGACTATCGACAGCTTGTCAGTCATGTCGGAGGAATTGCAGAATATTCCGTATTTTCCCCCGTCAAGAATGAGCGTGCCGCTGCCCTTGATTATTACATCGCCGCCGATGTAGAGCGCAGCGACGGAGGCGGATATACGGTTTGTCCCTTTAAGGATTACGGTGGCCCCGTCCGGGACCTTCAGCCCGTAGTCGTCCTTTGTCTCTATATACAGATTGGTGAGTGTCAGCGTGTCGTGAGGATTGTCCCACTCGTAGCCGTTGCCGTGTACGTTCTGCCTCGGGTTGAGAATGGAAACGCCGGAGGTTATTTTTGAAGCGGCGGAGGCGCCAGTTACGGCCGCAGCAAAACAGATCGCTACTGCGATAAGGGCGGTAAGCACCCTTTTGTTTTTTGATTTCATTGAGTAAACTCCCGATTTTTATAACAATATTTTACCACAAATTGTTCGTCAAGTCAAGATTACTGCGGAATCAGAGCGCAGAAAAATATTTTTAACAATTTGTTCATCGAATATTCTTGCCATTTTCCCCGCATTGTGGTATAATATTTTACGTAAAACAAAATCCAGGGAGGATACTGTAATGTTCGGTAGAAAAGAAGAAAACAGAACCCTTGAAATCCTTCTCAAGATATTTCTTGCAGTCGGAATCGTAGCGGGAATCTGCGTTATCGCAAAGATACTCTACGACAAGTACAAGGAAAAGCTCAAGGTTATCAGCGACGAAGGTTTTGACTGCGATTTCGAGTGTCTTGACATCGACGGTCACGACGGCAACTGCGACAACTGCGAATTCAACCATTCACACGACGATGAAGAAAGGGCTTCGGCAAAGGAAGCGGTCGAGGAAGCGGTTGAAAACGCAAGCGAGGCCTTCGAAAAGGCAACTGCGGAATAATTTTTCCCGCCTGGCAGGCGGGTTTTTTTTATTATTGAATTTTTTCTTGTGAAAAAACTTGAAAAACCTCGCGAAATATGGTATACTATATATTGAGTATTTGTTTATTGCGTGGAAATATGATCAATCTTCTCGGTAAGGACGAAAACTTTATAGCTTCCGTTTGCGCCGCGCTCTCCCTTCCCGGATACCGCGCAAGGCAGATTTACGGGTGGTCGTCAAAGGGAGTTTCCGTTGAGGACATGACAAATCTGCCGCTGGCCGTCCGTTCCGCCCTCACCGGCGCCGGATATGGTGTGATGCTTCCTGAAATAGCCGAAAAATACGTTTCGCGCGTTGACGGAACGGTAAAATACCTTATGCGCCTCGGAGACGGTGAAATGATAGAGAGCGTCGTCATGAGCTACAGATACGGCAAAACGATATGCGTGTCCTGTCAGGCGGGATGCCGGATGGGCTGCAGATTCTGCGCCTCTACGCTTAACGGACTGAAAAGAAATCTCACGTGCGACGAAATACTCGGTCAGGTTTACGCAGCCTCGCGCGACGTCGGAGAGCGCATATCGGGCATCGTAATGATGGGAATCGGCGAGCCGCTCGACAACTACGATAGTTCAGTCGCATTTATCCGCGCGGCCGGGAATCCCGACGGCCTCAATATCGGCATGAGGCATATTTCTCTTTCCACCTGCGGGATCGTGCCGGGAATTTTAGGACTCGCGGACGAGGATCTGCCCGTTACGCTCTCGGTCTCTCTGCACAGCATCGACACGGAAAAGAGAAAGAAAATCATGCCTGTGACAAACGCCTGGAGCGTGGAGGAGATTCTTTCCGCCTGCCGCTGTTATTTTGAGAAAACCGGGAGAAGAATTTCGTTTGAGTACACGCTGATTGCCGGCGAAAACGATTCTGAGGAGGACGCGCGGCAGTTGGCGACGGGCCTGAAAAAACATCTCGGCAGAATACCCCTGCATGTCAATCTGATCCCGCTGAACCCGGTTTCCGAAAGAGATCTGAGAAAAAGCGGAAGGGAAAACGTCGACAGATTCAAAAGGAATCTTGTCGGAAGCGGTGTCAACGCGACGGTGAGACGCAGACTCGGCCCGGATATAAACGCCTCGTGCGGTCAGCTCAGATACAGCCGCGCACTATCCGAAAGGAACAATGAATGATAATCGCAAGCGCAACCGATGTCGGTAAAAAAAGAAAAGAAAATCAGGACGCTTTCCGCGTCGCCGCACTCGAAGACAGTGGCTGGCTCGCCGTTGTATGTGACGGAATGGGAGGGGCAAACGGCGGCAGGCTGGCTTCGTGCACGGCGGCCGACGTATTCGTTCAGTCAGTACAGCGTAAGTTCGCTGTCTGCCGGAATCCGTGCGACCTGCTGACCTACGCGGTTTACAAGGCTAACGAGGCGGTGTTCAAACTTTCAGAGACGGACGAGAACCTTGAAGGCATGGGAACGACCCTTGCTGCTGTTCTTCTGACTGACGGAAAGGCTTACGCCGTAAACGTAGGCGACAGCAGGATATACTCGGACGACGGGATGGAAATGGTCCAGATAACCCGCGATCACACGCTTGTTCAGTTGCTGGTCGACATGGGAGAAATGAACATCGACGAGGCAAGGACCTCTCCCGACAGGCACAAGATAACCCGCGCGGTAGGCGTGAACGCGGACGTGAGACCCGACGTTTTCGAGATAAGCGTCAGCGGCGGTTTTATCCTTATATGCTCCGACGGCCTTTACGGAGAGGTGGAGAAAGATGAAATGCACGGAATGCTGACAGGCGACAGTTACCGTGAAATAAAGAAAAATCTCCTGTCGCTTGTATCGCTTGCCAACCGCCGCGGCGGC
Organism: Clostridia bacterium; assembly: GCA_017618795.1. Taxonomy (GTDB): domain Bacteria; phylum Bacillota; class Clostridia; order Oscillospirales; family CAG-272; genus Colimorpha_A. The sequence continues at coordinate 3,131 of JAFZTO010000218.1, forward strand.
AACGACAACATAACCGCCATTGTAATAAAACAATAAACGCGAGAAGGAATCAAATGAACCTGAACTCTCAATTTATCGGAAAAATCCTCGATAAACGATATAAAATAAACAAG
>JAFZTO010000219.1 GCA_017618795.1 Clostridia bacterium
ATATACCCACTTTGATACAACTGACAAAACAATACCAAGCGATAAAATCGAAATGAAGGACGATATCGAAGCGAACGTAGCGTCAAGAAATCCCGTTGCAATGTTTCCCTGAGCCGCCTGCGTTGCAAGATCTCTGGTTTTCAGAGTATCGGGAGAAAATAAAACGGAATAATCCATATTGACAATTTTAGCCTGAATATCAAAAAGAAGCGCGTTTCGATACAAATCGCCTATTACCCCTATCTGGCGATTGAGCAAAATAACAATTTGTCCTTTTGCAAAAACAGTAATTGTCATTACAACAATTATTACTACCGCTCCTGTCCAGTTTTTTTCAGCAAGTTTTTCAATGAGAAATTTCGAAAAAAGAGCATTCACTGCTGGCATAACACCGTTCAGAAAAGCAATCAGAAATTTGCAGATGAAAAATAGTTTGCTGAAGTTCCACGCTTTCTTTATCATGAAAGCCTGATTTTTAATTATTGTCGTGATTTTTTTATTCATCGTTATTCTGGCCATTGAAACAAACACATTTTTTATATTATACCACATTTTTATCCGTTTGTCAACAAAGCCGTCTGAGCGCTCAAAAGCTCAAAAGCGGGGCGGCCGCAAAGACCGTCCCGCCTGAAAAAGCCTGTTAAACTCTGTAGTCCACCGCAAGCAGATGCACCGGCTCCTCGTCCTCGTCCACGGGCGGAAAGCGTCCCGCCTTTTCAAGAAACCTGTTGTCGGTGTCGTCGTCGTTCACCTGTCGATTGTAATATTGATATATCATAAATCGTTATATTATTTTCGGAGTTTAATTCAACAGGAATGCGGATTTTTACGCAAATACCGTAAGCCATTGCCGAAGATATGCTTAGCAAAATCCCGCACCGCCCGGTACTGAACAAAAAACTTTCAAAAAGGAAACAATAAGTGCTATAATATAATATGGCAGAAAAAGGCGGGAGAAACTCCCGCATGAAAAAACGGCATTTAAGCCGCACCGGAGATTATAATGAAAAAAACAATTGCACTTTTTGTATCGCTCGCACTGCTTGTCTGTGCACTTTCATCCTGCCAGGGACTGGCAAATTTCTTAAAGAACGTGCTTGACGCCTACGTTTCGGAAGAAACGCAGCAGAACGGCCCGGAAACGTCCGGAAACGCCGGAACCGAAAGCGCAGCCCATACCCACAGCGCCGTGTCCGTCCCCGGAAAAGCCGCCACTTGTACCGAGGAGGGCCTGACTGACGGTGAAAAATGCTCCGAATGCGGAGAGATCCTGGTCGCTCAGGACGTTATCCCCGCGCTCGGCCACGACCCGGTCGAAAATCCCGAGAGCTACGTCCATCCGACATGGGACAGTGACGGAAAAACCGAAGACACCGTGTGTCTCAGGTGCGGCCTGATTTACAACGAGGGGGCGACCATTCCCTGCAACTACGAAAAGATAATTCAGGTGTTCTTTGAAAACACAATTCATGACGGACAGGATATGCCGATTACCGACATGTCGAAAATGAGTGGCGAAGCAGCCTATAATCTGGCATTCGCCCTGATGCCTTATTACGGGTTTTCAATAGGCCCGTACAAAACCGGCACGGACGAACTGGGGATCGACGAGTACGAGATACCAAAGGACTTCTTCGACCAGATGACAAACGCCATGTTCGGATGCACCTTCGACAATATTCCCAACTACTATCCTCTCGCGGGCACAGTCGCCTACTTTGATTTCACAGGCGGCTTCGGAGGGTTCGACCACGTATACAGAACCACCCACTACGAGCTTGTAATGGGCATGGCCCACATAAGCGTCGACTACCGTAAGATAGATACGGGAACAGGCGACGAGGAAACCGTCGGCCAGTTCCTGCTGCTTGCCGAGACAAACGGCGACAAACTGCTGATCCGCTCCGTTGACTTCAGCGGAAAAGGCTGATAAGTCTGTTAACCCCCTCCTTTGCGGAGGGGTTTTTAAATCGGGTGACGCAGACATTACAGCCGGGCAAAGCCGTGCTTCCGGCGCAGAAATCCTATGATTGCGTTCTGCTGCTCTCGACTATTCCGGCATAATAGCGCGCCATCTCCGAGGCGGAGCGCAGAACGATGTCAAGCCGCTCCTTCGGCATGTTCAGGTGGCTCGGCTCAAGCGAGAGCACTCCGCTGTAGCCGTGCCTTCCGAGCTCCCTGCACACGCCCTCTATGTCAGAGTTCCCGTAGCCCGGGAACATATGCAGGTCGGAGGAAAGGAGCGGCTCCTTCATCCCGAAATTGTCGTGCACGTGCAGGACCTTCAGCTTTTTTCCCATCTCCCCGACTATCGAGGGGAGATTTTTGCCGTATTCGACGTTTGCGTGGCCTGTGTCAAGACATATTACCGCCCTTTCGCTGTTCAGCCCCTCGGCCAGGCTGCGCACAGACTGACCGGTGGCAAACGGGAAAAGCCCGTCGCCGGGGCGGTTTTCAACGTGCGTGAAGGTGTTCTCGAGCGCAATGCTGACGCCGTATTCCTCCGCGCACGGAATAAGCTCGCCGAACCACCGGAGATTGTAATCCATGATCTCGGCCTTTTTCTCGTTGCTTTCGACCCTGAACGTCGGGGGAAT
>JAFZTO010000220.1 GCA_017618795.1 Clostridia bacterium
CCCCATTCGTTGCTCCGCCCGCTGTTTTTGAGGGATTTGCTCCCCGAATGCGCCATATCCGCGCTTGATTCCAGAATAACTTGACCGTCATTTGCGTAAACGTTTCCGATCCCTTCCTCAAATCCTCCATCGCTTATCGCGGCAGAAGTCGCGGCAAAGAGCGGCAGCGCCAGAACCGTCGCGGCGGTTAAGACAGCTATGATCGAGATAATTATTTTTTTCATTTTGACATTTCCTTATGTTTTTTTCTTCTTTGCTATCAATATCGCCACAACAGCAAGAACGACTATTACGGCGGCGCAGATGCCTATGATAAGACCGTTGTTGCTGCCCTTTTCGGCAGGAGTCGTGTCGGCGGGCTTTTGCGTTTCTTTTTCAGTCGTCATTGGATTTGAAGGCGCGGTGTCGTCGGTGTCTTCGTCAAGAGGTACCGTAACGACCTCGCCGCCCGCAGTCGGGAGCTTCGGGCTCTCTGAAACCGTGAACTCGACGGGAGTGTCGCTCTCGTGCCAGAAATTGATGTTGTCGATGTAAACGTCGCCGAAATCATCGCCCTCGATCCAGAAATAGAGGAACGCCTTGGTTACATTGCCACCTTTTATTACCTTCTCCCAGTCCGCATAGTCCTTCGACCAGTCCTCAACGCCCATCGGAAGCGCTTTGCCTTCGGCGTCGGCACCGACGTACGTCCATGCTTCCTGCGTAAAGGACGTCATAACAGCGATATTGTGATACACGTCCGTGTTGTCAGCATAATAAACGTGGAGGGTCGGGCGCACAGATCCGGAAAAATTGCCGGTGATGTAAAGAGTGCAAAAATAATTACCGTCGCCCTTAGCCTGTATGTAGTCGGTGACGTTCCACTCAACAGCTCCCCACTTGTTGGATCTCCCCGTACATTTCAGGGAGGCGGAACCGCCGCAGTATACGCTGTCGGACTGGCTGACTATGGACTGGCCGTCGGCAGATGAAGCGTTGCCTATGCCAGCCTCGAAGCCGCCGTCCTCAAGCGATTCGGTGGTCTCTCCGTATATCGGTAAAACGAGCATCGACATCGCGATCAAAATCGCGACAATTGCAAATATGATTCTTTTCATTTTTTCCCTTTTTATGTTTTCTTCTTCTTCGAAACCAGAATCGCGACGACGGCAAGAACGACTATTACGGCGGCGCAGATGACAATAATGAGACCGGTGTTGCTGCTACCCTTTTCGGCAGGAGTCGTGTCGGCAGGCTTTTGCGTATTTTTTTCAGTCGTCGTCGGATTTGCCGGAGCGGTATCATCGGTGTCCTCCTCAAGAGTTACCGATTCGCCTGCGCCGCCGGCCGCCGGGAGTTTGGGACTCTCGGAAGCGGTATACGCGACGGGAGTATCGCTCTCATGCCAGAAGTTGATGTTATCAATGTAAACGTCGCCGAAATCATCGCCCTCGATCCAGAAATAGAGAACCGCGTTGGTAACGTCTCCCGCAATGACTTTGTCCCACTCGGAATAATCAATGTTCCAGTTCTCTGCTCCCATAGGAAGAGCGTTGCCCTCGGCGTCGGCGCCGACGTACGTCCATGCCTCATTTGTAAACGGAGTCATTACCGCTATATTGCGGTAAACGTCAGCTCCGCTTGCGTGATTGGTATGAAGCGTCGCACGGATTGAGCCTGAAAAATTACCGGTGACATAAAGCGTACAGTAGTATTTTCCTTCACCCTTCGCCTGCATATAATCCGTAACGTTCCATGCCGCGGCACCCCACTTGTTCGCCCTTCTTGTGGTCAGAAGAGATGCATTTCCGCCGTAGTAAACGTCTTCGGTCCTTACTACCTCGAACGTCCCGTCGTTTGCATAAACGGCTCCGATGCTTGCCTCGAAATCACCGTCCTCGATTGCCGAGGAAGTCTCCGCCGACACGCAAAGCGTCATACCCGCGCAGATAATAAGAGCGAGCAGTACCAAAATAGTTTTTTTCATGTTTTTTCTCCTTTTTATTTATACCGGGACGTAATCAAGATACGCCTCGATTATTTCATCGTAATAGTTTGTTATTGACGACATGGCCTTGCCGAGATATGCGCTCAGGCTTGACTGCTTTGAGACCAGCACCTTTCTCAGCAGATTGTGATAGTCGGACGAATGAACGTAACCGAAGTCGAAAGTCAGACCGTCCACGATAAGGTCAAGCATTTTCCCAGAACCCTCAAGCGTGGAGTATTTAGCCTTTAGCGCGACCTCAAACACCGCGGGAGTGATGTATTTTTCCGCGTAGGACGCCATTGCCTGTACTATCAGCCCGGTATTTGACGCTCTTTCCCCGACGAGGGTCCGCGGAATGCACATAAACGGTCCCGAGGCATCCATCATGGTGTGATAGGACTTCTGCGCCTCGTCATACTTTGGGAGCGGGATTATGCCGTACTCGTACTGGGTGTTTCTGTACACGTCGGTGGCATTGCCGAGCCAGCCGTGCGTGAATATTGTGGTCCCGTTGTTGTATTTATAAGATCCGACCCCCCACCAGTAAACGGTTTCGCCCTCCGCCTGGTAGCTGTAATCGTATGCGGCAAACGTCGATTCGTTGTCGTAGAGAATACCGTACATTTTCTCGACAAGCGTCGAGAAGCGCTTGGTCGCCGCCTTGAACTCTGGGATATCCTCGCTGTTCTTTTTATACGTCAGGTTCTCCGTCGCGTTCTGGTAGGAATTAAGGCCCGAATGCACGTCGACTGTAAACGCATAGAAATCGTCTATGTCGCGCCGGAAATCGTTGTTTACGTCGGTATAATAGCTTTTTGTAAGAGAAGACAGATAATCGAGCGTCCATCTCCCGTCAAGGACGGTCTGATACGGATCCTCCAGCCCGTAGTCCTCTATATACCCCTTGTTGAAATATATGCAGTTGCACTGAAGGATCAGCCAGTAGTTTATGTCCCCAAGCGCGAAGAAGCAGTTTCCTCCGACCGTCAGAGACGAGTTGGCGCTCTGATTCCAGCAGGATTTCTCAAGATCGACGTACGGCATTTCCTGCCACGTTCCCAGATATCCGTTCGGGGCAAGCGCGGCAACGTAATCAATATGCCCGACAGCCACGTCAAACGCTCCGTCGTCGCTGTTCACCGATTTGACCACCTCGTTGTAAAAACCGGATGGATTCTGCGGCTCAACGAGCTTTTCGATCCTGCATTTGAATCTTTCTTCGATATACTTCTGGCGGTTGTATACGGCGGTGTCAATAACGTCGGTGATATTTCCTTCGATGCCTTCATCGATGACGATCTCGTCATCAAAGCCTTCGCGGGTCATAAAAACCACGCTTGCTCCCTTAAGATCGGCATCGGGAAGCCCGTCGGAATAATCCGCGTCATGTCCGGTCACGTCATGTCCTGGATTCTTCCCTCCCGAAGCGCATGAGACCGCAAGCAAAAGAATTACACCGGCGAGAATCAATGGGATAATCCTTTTTATTGACATTAATTTACCATCCTCCGTTTCTTTTCTTTTTATCCAATAATATTTTACAGTTTTTTTTCACGAAAATCAATGTTTTTTGATATACAAATTTTTTAATCTATATACATTTTGTACAAAAACAAAAAATCCCCCGAGGGGGATGTCATTTGTCGCTCATCGGTTCCGGTTCTTTCACATAAAACGTCTGCTTCGGGCCGGTGTCGTTCATCAGCACCTCGCGGCCCCGGTATCTGAAAAGCAGCACGCCCGCGACCCACAGGTCGCCGACACATCCCGCAACGTGCAGAGTAAACAGCGCGGCGAAAAGCATAAACATAAGCCCGTTTTTAATAAAAAACAAAGGCAGACCGAAAACGACGTTGAATACAAGAAACGGCA
>JAFZTO010000221.1 GCA_017618795.1 Clostridia bacterium
CATCGACGAATTCGTCACAGGCGAAAACGCACGAGCGTCTGCCGATATGTCGTCCGCATATTCTCCCGCAAAAGTCAGACGAACTCTCGCTCTTGACAAAAAAGCGAAGACGGCAACGGTCACCGACGAAATAAGCTGTAGTCAGGAGGACACGGTTTACTGGTTCGGACACACGCCCGCCGAAGTTGTTATTCTGAAAGACGGAAAAACCGCCGTCCTCTCCATGGACGGAGTCAGCCTGAAAGTCGAATCCGTGGGCGACGGACAATTGTACCTGACCGACGCCGCTCCTTTCCCGTCATCTCCCGAAGTCCCCGGCCAGGATGAAAACAGGGGAATACGCAAGCTTGCGATAAAAGCGGAAGGAAAATCCGCATACACAATTTCGGTAAAATTTATGCCGTACATTGATTAAGAAACGAGGTACGTATGAAAAACGTCGAAATATTCTGTGACGGCGCGTGCAGCGGCAATCCCGGCCCAGGCGGGTACGGTGCAATACTCCGTTACAGAAAATATGAAAAAGAAATATCCGGCGCAGAACCGGAAACCACAAACAACCGCATGGAACTCATGGGTGCGATTGCGGCGCTTGAATGTCTTACGGAGCCTTGCATCGTCAGACTTGTTTCTGACTCAAAATACCTTGTTGACAGCATAAATCAGGGCTGGGCAAAGGCTTGGAAGCGAAACAACTGGACAAAACCCGACCGCAAGCCTGCCCTGAACGCCGATCTCTGGGGCCGACTGCTTGAACTGCTCGAAGTTCACACCGTCACGTTTATCTGGATCAAGGGACACGCAGGGCATCCGGAAAACGAACGGTGCGACAGACTCGCCGTTGAAGCGTACTCAAAATATCAGTAAAAAAATTCTCCGGCCGATGGCCGGAGAATTTTTATCTCGTCCCGAATTTCATAGCGGTAACGGTATCGTATTTTTCGCCCTTAAGAAGGAATCTCTGCGTAAGATTCGGACGATTAGGAAGATCGGGAGGATTCTGCGTTTCAAGGCAGAAAGCATGGCGCGGCCGCTCCGGCACGCTGTCCTTGAAGGCTGTTTTTCCGTTCATGCCTCCCGCAGTGTAAAGCTGAACCGATGGGAGATCGGTAAAAACATCCATGGTGCGTCCGCTCTCCGGATCGTACGCGCTGCAGGCAAGCCTGTATCCGCCTGACGGACCGTTTAAATGGAAATTGTGGTCGTAAGTTCTGCCAATCGGACGCATAACCCGGAAATCGAACTCTGTCCCTGCTACCTTTTTCGGCTCTTTTTCAGGGATGAGAAAGCCGTCGACGTCATCGTAATAATCGGCGTTTATCATCAGTTCCTGACCCATAACCGAATTTCCGTCATACCCGTTCAGGTTATAGTACGCGTGATTGGTCAGGTTGAGATATGTATCAGCGTCGCTGCGGGCCTCATAATGAATTCCTAGAGTTCTGTCGTCGGAAAAAGAATACGTAACTTTCACACTCAGATTGCCGGGATAACCTTCATCCATGTCAGGTGAAAAGAGCGTCAGGACAATTTCATCTTCTTTTTCATTTTCATGCGCGTCCGCGTCCCAGATTTTCCTGTTGAAACCAACGTTGCCGCCGTGCAGGTGGGTCATCGGGCCTTCGTTATTCGCGACATTAACCCTCAAATCTCCTATATTGAAACCTCCGCCGGAAATTCTGTTTCCGCATCTTCCGATAAGCGCTCCGAAATAAGCCCTTCTCTCTGTGACGTAATCGTCAACCGTATCAAAACCGCAAACAACGTCGCCAAAAATCCCGTTCCTGTCCGGAACCCTAACCGACTGAATTATTCCTCCGTAGTCAAGAACAGTGACCGAAGACCCCTCTTTGTTTGTCATCGTATAGGCGAAAACTTCTTTTCCGCCGAAAGAACCGAAACATCTTTTTGATATACTCATTATAGCGCTTTCCTCCCGCCGAACTTTTCTTTAAATATTATAATCCAAAGAACCGCGTTTGTCAATAAAATCTTTGCTACTCCTTGAAAAAAATAAGAAAATGTGATATAATATTATGAGTTTAAAACGGGGGAGGCAAAATGTGAGCATTACAAGCACAGTCTTTGTCTTTTTATTCCTTCCGCTGGCCGTCGCGATCCATAAATTTATTCCGGAGAAAATCCGCAACCCTTTTCTTCTTGCCGCCTCAGCGGTTTTTTACTGGTTAGTCTCAGGAAAAACGCTGAGTTGCGTCCTATACCTTTATGCAGTAACGTTAATAACCTGGCTGATAGGCATACACATAAGAGAGGCGCTGAAATACGGTAACTCTCCCGTACCTCAGATGGTTGCGGGCATAATTATTAACGTAGCAGGCCTTGCCTTTTTCAAATACTTTGTCATCGCTTCCCTTCCGGAAAGTCTGGATTTCATTCACGGAATTGCCGTGCCCATCGGCATTTCGTTCTTTACATTTAAGAACATATCATATCTGCATGAAATATGTTCGGGCGAGGAGCCGGAATCGAATTTTATAAACTACGCTTTGTATGCCACCTTCTTTCCGCAGGTCATGCAGGGACCGATACAGACCTATAAAACCTTCAGAACGGAACTTAAAAACCGTGTCGTAACTTCCGTTTGTATCACCGGCGGGCTCGAAAGTTTCATTATCGGCTTCGGAATGAAACAGCTTATCGCGCTTAAGCTTACATCTCTTTACAGTACAGCCATGAACTGGGGATTCGACGCGCTTTCAACCCCGATGGCGTGGCTGAGCGTTATCGCGTATTCCCTCTGTCTGTATATAGATTTCTGCGGTTACTCATACATGGCAAACGGGATCTCAGAGATGCTCGGTTTCACCCCTTGCCCGAATTTCGACCATCCGTATATCAGCCGCTCGGTTTCGGAATTCTGGCGGCGCTGGCACATTTCTCTCGGCGAATGGTTCAAGGAAAACATATATTTCCCAATGGGAGGAAGCAGAGTCTCCGTACCAAGATACATAATAAACACGCTTGTCGTATGGATTCTGACCGGAATATGGCACGGCACCGGATTTACGTTCATACTCTGGGGGCTGCTTTCATTTATTCTTGTAACACTTGAACACGTGTCAAAAAAATACGAGGGCCCGCTCTGTCTGCTTGAACGCACAAAAGTTTCTTCGCACCTGTATATGATAATATACATTCCAATGTCGTGGGCGCTTTTCATGTCACCGAACATAAGCGAGTACGCGGAACTTATGAAGCGGCTTTTCCCGTTCGGCGAAACAGCGGAGTACGTCAACAACCTTGACTTTGTCCCATACATCAAATCATGCTGGCCTTATCTTCTGGCCGCAGTTCTGCTTTCCACGTCAATACCGTCGAAAATCTGGAAAAAATACCGGCATATGCAATACGTTGCGGTTCCCGTTCTGCTTGCAATATTCTGGTTCTCCGTCTATTTCACCGTAATTTACGGTTCAAATCCATTCATGTACGTCGATTTCTGATATGAACACAAGAAAAAAAAGCGAAAAAAAACCGATAGCCAATATTATCCTGCTCATAATGATTGCTGCCACAACCGTTGCGGTCATGGTAATGGGCTTTGTCATCGGCGGTAAAACGCAGCATCCGATCGAGGATTTCATGAAGTACATACGTTCCGGCGGCAGTATCGATACGGAATACACGGACCCGGACGGCACCGACGACGAAACGGACGGTTCCGGCCCCGAAACGTCAGAAACACAATCAACCCTGACCGAGACCGAAGACAGCGGCTCCATAAGCACAAATAAAGATCCGGAAACAATAACCGGGACTGACACGTTCTCCGATCCGCAATCCGAAGGAACGCCCGTACCATCGGACAGCGTTCCCGAAACAAAAAAGCCTGAAAGCACATCAGATAAAAAGACCGAATCCGCAACCGTGACAATCGCGCCCGACATACGCAAGGATCCAAGCGAGCGGGTTACCGTCCCGGAAATTGAGGAGCCGAGCGAGCGTGTTAACGATCCCGACTACTTCAGTGACGCCCTGTTCATCGGCGATTCGCTGACCGTGGGGCTTTCAAGCGCCGGAAAAATCGACGGAGCTACGTACTTCGCGAAAACTTCAATGTCGCCCTCCTCCGCGCTCAAATCCACGGCGGAAACAATAAATTCGAGCGGAACCCTGACACAGTATCTGACTAATCACAGTTTTGGGAAAATATACATACTTCTAGGAATAAACGGTATGGGCGGTCAACTTTCAAAAAGCCAGTCCGCATACAAGAAACTCCTTGAAACCGTTCTCACGCTTCAGCCTGACGCGATAATAATAATTCAGTCCGTATTCCACGTGACTGCAAAAAAATCGGCATCATCGCCTTCTTTCAGGAATTCCGTAATTGAAGCATATAATGACATGCTGAAAGGCTTCGTGGACAGTAAAACAATTTTCTTTCTGGATACGGAAGGAATTTTTGACGACGACACGGGCTGTATGCGTGCCGACTGGTCGAGGGACGGCGTGCACATATACATGAAATATTACAAAATCTGGAAAGAGGTCATTCTTAATGACGGAAAATTCTGAGCTTAACATATGCCTTCTTAACGATTCGTTTCCTCCCCAGATTGACGGCGTCGCAAACACCGTTGTCAATTACGGGCGTGTGATAGCGGGGCTTGGCACTCCGACAGTGCTCGCTCCGTCCTTCCCGGGTGCCGAAGACGACGCGTTTCCGTTTGACGTTATCCGCTATCCTAGCATAGACGTTACAAAACAGGTCGGATACATGGCTGGCATACCATTTTCGAATGAGCTGATGGACAGACTTGAAAAAAAGAAATTCGACATAATTCATTCGCACTGTCCGGTCATTTCAACATACATTTCGCGTGTACTACGCAGCAAAATCAACAAGCCGATAATTCTTACATATCATTCCAAATTTGAATTTGATATAAAACGTGCAATAAAAAGCAAGCTTATTCGCCGCGAAGCAACAAAACTGCTTCTTTCCAACATTGAAGCCTGCGACGAGGTCTGGTGCGTAAGCAGAGGCGCCGGATATGACCTGGAGGAAATCGGGTACACGGGAACATGGTCGGTCATGCCGAACGGCGTTGACCTGAGTCCCGGCAGAAGCGACGCTGATAAAATCATTTCCAAACGGACCGAGCTCGGAATACCGGCGTACGTACCCGTATTCCTGTTTGTCGGAAGAATGATGTGGTATAAAGGAATCAAGATAATTCTCGATGCACTTCGCATGCTGTGTCACTCCGGTAAAGATTTCAGAATGGTTTTCGTCGGATCCGGGCAGGACAAGGACGATATTATTTCTTACGCGGATTCCCTGCCGTGCAGACAAAAGATAATTTTCAACGGGCCGGTTTATGACAGAGAGGAATTGCGTGTATTTTACTCTCTGGCAGACGTTTTTCTCTTCCCTTCCACCTATGATACAAACGGATTGGTTGTAAGAGAGGCCGCCGCATGCAGTCTTCCGTCTGTTCTTGTCAAAGGCTCCTGCGCCGCCGAAGATGTAACGGACGGAACGGACGGGTTCCTGATCGACGAAAACGCGGAATCCATGTTTTCCTGCCTATGCATGATTTACGACAAATCGGGAATCGAGAAGAAAACTGGAGAAAATGCGCTGAAAAACCTGTACATTTCGTGGGATGATTCTATAAAGCGGGCATACGGAAGATATTTCGACGTAATCGATAATTTCAACAGAGGACTATATCCGGCAAAAAAACCGCTGATGCCGGACAAGGTTTACAGCGCAATTTCGGAACTGACGGATAAAGAAACAAAATTCATATTCCGCTCATAGAAACTATGATTTTTTAGATCAGGCACATCATATTTTATTTTTTTATATTGACAAAAGCAAAAAAATGTGGTATAATATAATGTGTTCGGGGTGTGGCTCAGTTCGGTAGAGCGCTTGGTTCGGGACCAAGAGGCCGGAAGTTCAAATCTTCTCACTCCGACCATTTGCGCCCCGCCATTGCGGCGGGGCGTTAATAATATTGAAATTGTAAGCATCGGGGTGTAGCGCAGCTGGTAGCGCGCATGGTTTGGGAGCTAGAGACAGCTTTCCCCTTACCGCCGCGGATAACGCCGAAAAACGGCGAAAACGGCCGAAAAACGGCGAAAACGAGAGGTTCGAGTCAGAACAATAACGTGTTTGACCACTTATCTGACCCCAACCAGAGAAACAAAAAATAAATATCGGGGTGTGGCCCAGTTGGTAGGGCACCTGCTTTGGGAGCTAAATACCGCTTCCGCC
>JAFZTO010000222.1 GCA_017618795.1 Clostridia bacterium
ATCTGGCGCATTGTATCCAATAACAGAGACGGAACGTTTACACTTATTTCCGATTCTGTTCTGGATTTTTGTCCCTATGATGATGGTGTTTGTTTTGGGTACTGGAGCAAGTGCACGTTGCGTGTTTTTCTAAATGAAGATTTTTACCATTCATCATTTTCCGATTGGGAAAAAAATATTATAGTTGAAAACTGTACTATAACCAAGACCAGGGATTCATATTGGGGCATAAAAACAGATACAAGTGCAGACAAAATTTTTATACCGGGAATAGAAGATGTTAAGTTACTCAAAAACAATTTGATATGTAATCCAACTGATTTTGCAAGAACAAAAATACAATTACTTAACCACATGCCGTTTTACTTTGACGCCAATTCCGAGGCTGCCATTTGGTGGATTAGGACTCCTGACTTCGGACATTACTACGCAACATGCGTTATAACACAAAGCGGCAATATTTATGATGACAAAATATACGATCCAGAAGGGGACTTCGTGCCCTGGGACGCAAAATACGTCGGCGTCAGGCCAATGATTCGCATAGATTATTCAAAATATATCGGCAAAATCATCAGTCTTAAATCACAGGAGAAATGATTCTTCCGCGTTTTACAAAAAATTCCCTGGCTCTTCTTTCCAAAGAAAAATAAGAAACAATACGCAAAAAAGCAGCGGCAATTCGCTGCTTTTTTGAATTTCTGTATTTTGTTGTATCTAGATATTCACAAAAATCATGACAATACCGTATATCCCAAATCCCGCGGTGATAATCAGAATCAAACCGCCGATTTTTTTCAGGAATCCTCTTTTTCTGAATTCGGCAATCCCTAATACGGTTAAAACGACGATCGTAATGCAAAACATAATGACGAACGCGGCAATAAGCGGATAACGGATATACGGGTTAGCATTCCTGTCTTGTATAATATCAAATGCGCGATCAGTGAGAACTTCCCAAAGACCCTCTAAAATTCCTTCGATCATCAGTCGTTTCAGATTCCGAACATAAGATCGCCGTAGTTCGGGAACGGCCAGAAGGATTCGGGCGTAAGCAGCTCGGCGCCGTCGCAGACGGATCTCAGCTCGTTCATGACGGGAATGACGTCGTTCAGGCAGTAGTCCGCCCCGTCCTGCGGGCTGAGGGCCCTCGCTCCCTCCACGTTCCGCTCAAGCTTTTTGACCAGAGAGAACGCCTTGTCGGAAAGAGACGCGAGCTTGAGCGATATTTCGCGCTCGTAGGCGGTTTCGGCCGGAATCAGCGACCTGCGGAACGAATTGACGGCCGGAATTATCTGCCGTCTTGCCATATCGACCATGGTAAGCCCCTCGATGCAGATCAGCTTGCAGTAGTTTTCGAGCATGATCTCGCGCCTTGAAATAAGCTCGGCACGGGTAAAAATACCCATTTCGGTGAACAGACGGACGTTCTTTTCATCCAGCATGTGCGCGAGAGCCTCGGGGGTTGACGGAAGATTGGAGAGGCCCCGTTTTTCAGCCTCTTCGCGCCACTGAGCGCTGTAGCAGTTGCCGTTGAAGATTATTCTGCGGTGCGCCGAAATCTCGTCTCTTATCAGCTGATGCAGGTCGTCGGCAAAATTATCCGACCCTTCAAGAATGTCGGCGTATTCGTTGAGCTTTGAGGCGACTGTCGTGTTGATGACAGTGTTGACGCTGGATATCGACGCGGGAGCGCCGGGTATCCTGAACTCGAACTTGTTGCCGGTAAAGGCGATGGGGGAGGTGCGGTTTCTGTCGGTCGTGTCGCGGGGAAACTTCGGCATTGTGTGGACGCCGACGCGCAGCAGCTCCTTTTCGTGCGAGCTGTACGGGCGGTTCTCCTCGATAGCGTCGAGCACACCGGTTATTTCGTCGCCGAGAAACACCGAGATTATGGCGGGAGGCGCCTCGTTGCCGCCGAGGCGGTGATCGTTTCCGGCGCCGGCAACCGAAATGCGGATCAGCTCAGGATATTCGTCGACCGCTGAGACGATCGCCGAGAGAAAGAGCAGAAACTGCGCGTTCTCCGCCGGCGTTTCGCCGGGCTCAAGGAGATTCACCCCGTCATCGGTAGACATCGACCAGTTGTTGTGCTTGCCAGAACCGTTGACGCCGTCGAAGGGTTTTTCGTGCAGCAGACACACGAGCCCGTGGCGGCGGGCAACGTTCTTGAGTATTTCCATCGTAAGCTGATTCTGATCGGCCGCGATGTTCGAGGTGGTGAATATGGGCGCAAGCTCGTGCTGTGCGGGGGCCGCCTCGTTGTGCTCGGTCTTTGCCGGAACCCCGAGAGCCCACAGCTCGTTGTTGACGTCGGTCATAAACGAAGCGACGCGCGGCTTTATCGAGCCGTAATAGTGGTCGTCAAGCTCCTGACCCTTGGGCGGTCTCGCGCCGAACAGCGTTCTGCCCGTGTAGATCAGGTCCTTGCGCTTGACAAACAGCTCCTCGGGTATCAGAAAATACTCCTGCTCGGCTCCGACGGTCGTCCTTACACACGACGTTTTCCCGTTGCCGAACAGTTTAAGCACGCGCAGCGCCGCTTTGCTGATCTTCTCCATCGAGCGCAGAAGCGGAGTTTTGTTGTCGAGAGACGAGCCGTCGTAGGAGCAGAAAGCGGTGGGAATACAGAGAACTCTGCCCTTGACAAAAGCGTAGGAGGTTGCGTCCCACGCCGTGTAGCCGCGCGCTTCAAAAGTTGCGCGGAGCCCGCCCGACGGAAGCGAAGAGGCGTCGCCCTCTCCCTTTATAAGTTCCCTGCCGGAGAATTTATAGATAACGTCGCCGTCTGCCGTGGTGCATATAAAGCTGTCGTGCTTCTCCGCCGTAACGCCGTTGAGCGGCTGGAACCAGTGGGTGAAATGGGTCGCGCCCTTCTCTATCGCCCAGTTTTTCATTCCGTCGGCGACCTCGTTCGCAATATCAATATCGAGGTGCTTGCCGTTCTTTATGGTTTTCTGTATCTTCTCGTATACGGACGGAGCGAGATACTGTTTCATGGCGGCGTCGCCGAAAACCAGCGAGCCGAACGAAGGTCTTTCTGTGTTCATATAATGCTCTTTTATGGTGTTTCCGCAGTTTCCGGAGGTTCGGTTGTCACGACCGGTTCGGGTCCGAGACTTATGACGAAATCTATCTTTGTCCCCTTGACGACCTGCGTGCCGGACGGAATGCTCTGCGAGATTATCTTTCCCTCCGCGACGGAGGACGAATATTCGTAGCTCACCTGTCCGACTGCAAAGTTGCCGGACATCTTTGAGTACGCCTGCTTTGGCGTCATGTTGGTAAGCGCGGGCACCTTGTACGTGGAGACGTTCTGCCCCTTGCTGTAAAAAAGCGTAACAGTAGTCCCGGCGTTGACTTTGGCGCCTGCGGCGGGGTCTGTCGAAACTATATATCCCACCTCGACGGTGTCGCTGAAGACCTCTTGAAGAGATACCTTGAGGCCCATTCTTTCAAGCCGGAGCTGGGCCGCCCTGTATTCGGTTATCGTAAGGTCCGGCATATTGACTATCTGCGAACCTTTGGAGACAGTAAGCGTGACCGTACAGTACTGCTTGTACTTCAGCACCTTACGCTTGGAACCGCCCGTGGGCTCCTGCTTAATAATTGTGTTTTCAGGGTAGGATGAATCGTATTTCGACTCGACCACCACCTTGTATATCGACGAATCGAACTGTTTTTTAAGCTCGTCGTCGTAAAGCTGGTTGACGACCGTCGGTACCTCCACCGTTATGGGAGAGTTGTTGTTCTCAGCCTTTAATATCAGATCCACAAGATAGAACGCGGCTACAGAAAAAACTATAAGGAAACCTGCGGCGACCCCGCAGATAACCGGAAACATTGTCCTGCTCTCTTTTTTCTTTTTCTTTTTTGAGGATGCGGCTCTTGTCATTTCTGCGGAATTTTCCGGCGCTATGGTGGTAGTGTTCTTTTTTCTCGTTTTGAATATTCTCGAAGGGTTGGTGCGCAGACGTGAGATGTAGCTGCCCATTTCCGCCGCAGAGGAAAATCTGTTGTCCGGATTTTTTTCCATGGCGGAAAGAATAACCTGCTCAACGCCGAACGGGAGCGATTGATTGATCTCGCGGGGATGCCTTGGCTCCACGGTCATGTGCTTTCGGGCTATTTCCACCGGCGTTTTCGCCACGAAGGGCAGCTTGCCGGTCGCCATTTCGTACATCATTACGCCGACGGAATAGATGTCGGAGCGCCCGTCTATCTTCTTTCCGGACGCCTGTTCAGGCGAGATGTAGTAAACCGTACCGACGGCTTTTTTCTCCTGTTCGTCTAAATTTTCGATAGTCGCGATGCCGAAGTCCGAAACTTTGAGCCTTCCGCTCTTGAGCAGCAGGATGTTCTGCGGCTTTATATCCCTGTGAATAACTCCGACGGAGTGCGCGTATGAAAGCGCCGACAGAATCTGCTCGGTATAACTGAGCATCTCGCTGACCGAAAGAATGCCCTTTCGCTCCATATAGCTCTTGAGCGTAATTCCCTCGATGCGCTCCATAACGATGTACTTCATCTGCGATTTAACGGAAACATCGTATATTTTGACGATATTCGGATGGGAGAGCATTGAAACCGTGCGCGATTCGTTTATAAAGCGCCTCACGGCATGCTCGTCGTTCGCCATTTCCTGCTTCAGGACCTTGACTGCAACGGTACGGCCCGCGACGGCGTCGTATGCCTCAAAAACTATGGACATGCCGCCCACGCCGATTATCTTGTTTATTTTATATC
>JAFZTO010000223.1 GCA_017618795.1 Clostridia bacterium
CGGTTGCCGTGTAATAAACGGTAACGGTCCGGAAGGGGGCGTTAAGTCCGTACTTTTCAAGTCTTTCCTCCTCGGTCACGTTATAATCGACCCAGTCCGTAAGCGATGAACCGAATACAGCGTCGTATATTTTTTCTCCCGTCTCCGTCGCCTCTCCGACAAACTGCCCGTCGTAATCATAAAGATCGAATCGGGCGTCGACTGCGGCGGTGATCTCGTTCCCGTCTTCGTCGGTTTCGGCTTCAACGCCGGGCACGTAGCGGTATTCGAGAATCCCGCCGTCACTTTCGACCGTTATCCTCGCCACGTCCGATATTCCGTTTGAAGGTTTTTCAACCTTTTCGTGGACAATAAGATCGTCCAGCGTGTACTCAAAGTATCCGAGAAAATCGGATGACAGCAGATAAACCGTGTCCCCGTCGTTCAGTCTGCAATAGTACGAACCGGAATATTTGTTGTAGTCGCCTACCGAAATGACCGTCTCACCGCCAGAGGTGCCTACCGTCACGGTTGCCTGCGGCTCCTCAAGTCCGTAATCGGCAAGCCTGCCCTTCCCGTCGATGGAGCCTGAGCCCGTGATCTCCGACGCGGCCGAGAAAAAGTAGCCGGCGGTCGTCTGATTAAGCGGAAATCCGCGATCAGAGGCTAGATAGTATCGCTCTTCCGATTTTTCTATCGCTATATCATATTTTTCCGATTTAAAACTTACCGTCTTAATTTCCGCTCCGTCGCCGGAAAAAACCGTGACTTCTGTCTGTTGCACGATCTCGTCGCTGCGGTTTGCCTTCCTGGCGATCCCCGTCGCAATGAAATACACCGCGACGGCGACCACAAGAATTATCAGCGGAGCGATCAGTTTTTTTGCGCTTTTCATATCGGTACGCTCACTGTCTCGTGCGTCTGAACCAGACAACGAAGCCGGCCGCTACGGTAATAAGCGGAATAATGACAATCATCACGGTGCCCCACAGATTCGACGACGCCTCGGGAATCGTGAGCGCCTCAACCTGCAGGGATTTGGCGTCGGCCGTGACCGTCGTGCTCTTGCCGCACACCTCCGTCAGCATACTCATAAAATAAGTGACGTTGCTGAAATATCCGACGGTGCTCCCGTCCATGATATATCTTGACGAAAACCATATAAACGAGCCTTCGCCCTTTGTGCTCATCGCGCCTATGACCGCCTTGCCGTCCCCGCGCTCTTCGTCCTTGACTATCTCACGGTCGACGACCGACACGGCGTATCCCATCAGCGATGTTGTCATAAGTTCTGCCGTCGTCACGTCCTCAGCGTCTGAAATCAGTATTTCGTGCGCAAAAGGCATAAGGATGTTTGTGTTGTCGCCGAGCGAGGATGAAAATGCGTTGCTTGCGACCTGAGGTATAATGTAGTATGGGTATTGGTAATAATGCGCGGCGCTTCCTTCGCACACCAGTTTTCCGGAAAACCCGAGTCCGAGCTGCGCTGCAAAGCCATACAGATTTGACAGGTTTTCGGCAGCGTAGTTTGCGCCAACAGACGAAACCAGCAGAATTTTCCCGCCGTTTTCGAAATAATCCTTAAGCGCGTTTATCTCGCTTTCCTGAAAATCGAGTTCAGGCGAGTAAATAATTACAAGATCGGCGTCCTCCGGAACGCTTTCCGCAGTAAGGAGCGGAAGGTCGTTCAGCGTGATATTTTCATCTTCGATCAGTTTGGAAACATCACTGTCGATTGAATATTCCTGATGCCCGCTTGTATAATATACGACGGGGAGATCGTCTGTTGTAACATAGTCGATGGCGTTTACCAGCCTTGCCTCGATGTCAAAATACGTGGAGGTGTCGACGTCGTAGCCCATCATCTGGTAATAATACGCCTCCTGCTCCGTATATTTCTGATAATATATTTCGGAGTAGTTTATAACCTTCGATCTTTCAAGCGCGGGATTGTCGACTATGATATGGGTCTGCGCAGAGCTGAGCGCCTCATCCGTATATGCCGCGACAAACGCCGGCTGGAGCACCGGATCGACGTGCGTGACGGTAATGTTGGCGTTCAGTGACTCCACGCGTTTGCAATATTCGTAGGTAACGTTGTCAAGTCCGGACGTTTCGGCAACCACGTAAAGATTTATCTTGTCCTTCACGTCCTTTATGATCTTCTCGGAGTTTTCCGTCATATCGTAAAGACCCATGCTCGAAATGCTGTATTTCGTGTACTTTGCAGGCAGCTTGCCGACGGCAAGGTTGACTATTATCACCACGGCAACGACTATTGCCAGTGAAATCAGGCTTATACCGCCTATTCTGGTTTTGCGGAGGCCGCTTTCTTTATCTGCTGTGTTGTTCATTGTCCCGCCTCCTTCAGTTATAGCGGCGTTTGTCGACGACCTGAGCGGTCAGGAAACAAAACGCAAACGCTATGGAAATATAGTACACGACGGCCGTCATGTCGAACAGCTGATCGGTCACAAACGCGTCGATACGGGTGAATATCGATATGGCCGAAATGATTTTCTGAGCAAGACCGGTGTACAGGGTATTGTCTTTAAGGTAAAATGCCAGCGCGACTATTTCGCCGGCAACCGCAACGCCGAACGCGATCCAGTAGTTTTTCGTGAATACGTAAACGATCAGCCCGACAAGGCAGATCATCACCGTGACTGAAATAAACGATGCGACAGGCGTCGTTGGAATCGCCTCAGATATCATGGACGAGGCATACAGGCAAAGCAGGGTTATAAAGCTGATTACCGCGGCGATTATCTGCGATTCGGTAAGCGACGACATGAACATGCATATCGCCGTCATCGCGGCGCAAAGCAGATAAAACGCGACTACCGCGCATATAGACATCAGCAGATTCACTTTGCCGTACATTGACATGAGAAACGGGATGAGAAGCATTATTCCGCACGGCACGGCAAGAACGGTCATCATGGCAAAATACTTGCCGGCAACTATCTGCCCCGTCGTTACGGGCAGGGAATAAAGAAGAATGTCCGTTTTCTGACGTCTTTCCTCGGCAAACGAGCGCATCGCCAGAATCGGTATTGCAAACAGCAGAACGAGCGTCACGTTCGGAAGCGCGACCTCCATCTGCGGGTAGCCGTAGTTAAGAGAATACAGCTTGACGAATATGCCCGTCATCATAAGTATGAGAGCGATCGGGATATATCCCGACATATTGCTGAAATAGGAACGCAGTTCCTTTCTGTATACCGCATCCATCAGTCGTCATCCTCCTTTTTGGAAAAGAGCGGAACGTAATCGTCGTTTTTTCCGTCATCCGGCTCTTTTTCGTCGCTTTTGTCAGCCTGTTCTTCGTCGTAACCATCATCTTCGTCCCCGCCGTCGGATTCCGGCACCGCGTCATCGTCATCCTGCGCCGATTCGGTCAGGCTGAGGAATATCTCTTCAAGCGACGGCTCGTCCTTTGCCAGACGGCGTACGGCGTACTTCGCGTTTGCGAAGGCAAAAAACAGCTTTTCGCTGAGATCGGTGTCCGGCTCGAGCTCGATGGAAATATCGTACACATTATCCTCTTTCTCATCGGATCTGCACACTGAAAAATCGCGTATGCCGTCCATTCCCGAAAGGAGCGTCTTTATCCCTTCAAGATTCCCGCGAACTGTCATGAGAAGGCGATTGTCAGGCGTGTTGTCGCGCCGTATGTTCTCGAGAGTGTCGGAGGCGACAAGATTGCCGTTGTTGATTATCATAACGTGATCGCAAACCGCGCTCACCTCGGCAAGAATGTGGCTCGACAGGATTATGGTGCGCGTCTGCCCGAGGCGGGCGATAAGTTCGCGTATCTCCGTAATCTGTCTCGGGTCAAGACCGACCGTCGGCTCGTCAAGAATGATAAGCGACGGGTTGCCGAGCATTGCCTGCGCGATGCCGACCCTCTGTCTGTAACCCTTTGATAGATTCTTTATAAGCCTGTTCCTCATCTCGGTTAGTCCGGTCTCCTCCATGACGGAAAAAACCGACTCGGTTATTTCCGAAGCCTTCACTCCCTTTGCCTTGGCGACAAACCGCAGGTATTCGTACGGCGTCATGTCAGGGTATACCGGAGGAATCTCCGGCAGGTAACCGACCGATTTTTTAGCCTCCACGGCCTCGTCGTAAATGTCGTGCCCGTCTATCAGCACCTGTCCCTCGGTAGGTGCGAGGCATCCGGTTATCATGTTCATCGTTGTGGATTTTCCGGCTCCGTTGGGGCCGAGAAAGCCGTAGACCTTTCCTGATTCGATGGTAAAATTCAGGTGGTTGACGACGGTATGATCCCCGTATTTTTTCGTCAGGTTTCGTACCTCAATCAAAATTGCGTCCTCCTTTGACTGCTTGATGTACAGTATATAACATTTTATCACACAATTGTGACTAACGTGTGTATGATATTAAAATTTTCAGAAAAATGTTATCTGGTTCGTCTCGCTGAGCGACGAAAGCGCGCCGCTTTTCTTCAGAACGTCGATAACCGACTTGTTCAGCTTTGCCTTCATGCGCAGATCCTCAACAGATATGACGTTCCCGTGCTTGCGGGCGTCCACGATCGCCTGAGACGCCGCGTCACCCACTCCGGCGAGCGAGTTGAACGGCACGCGTATTTTCCCGCTTTCAGGAACAAAGGCAAACGCCTCAGATTTTTCATAGTCCACTGGCAGGAACTTCACTCCGCGCGCGTAACACTCGCTTACCATATTAAGCGTCGAAAGCAACGCCGATTCCTTCTGCGTGGCGGCAGTCCCCTTTTCGGATATCTCGCGCATCACTTTCTGAACGTTGGAACGCCCGCTGAGCGCGATTTCTGCGTCAAATCCACCGGGAGCCGCCGACAGGAAGCCCGCGTAGAACTCTACCGGATAATGTATTTTGTACCATCCGAGGCGTATCGCCGACATTACGTAGGCCGCCGCGTGCGCCTTGGGAAAAAAGTATTTGTCCTTTCTGCACGAATCGATGTACCATTCGGGCACGTTCGCCCCGCGCATTTTTTCCACCCACTCGGGCTTCAGGCCCTTGCCCTTCCGGACAGACTCCATTATAGCGAACGAAATCTCTTTTTCGACGCCGTAGCGTATCAGGTCGTTCATGATGTTGTCGCGGCAGCCGATGACCTCGGAAATCGTGCATGTCCCTTCGGATATAAGATCCTGCGCGTTGCCGGTCCACACTCCGGTACCGTGCGAAAGCCCCGAGATCTGCAGAAGGTCTGCAAAGCATTTCGGCTGTAACTCCTCGACCATCTTCATAACAAACCGCGTGCCGAATTCAGGAAGGCCGTAGGTGCCTATGTTCGCGTCTATCTCACCCTTTCTGATTCCAAGAGGCTCAAGCGAAGTAAAAAGCCTGTATACCTCCGCCGCATTCATGGGAACGTCAAGCACGCTCGTGCCGGTGTACTTCTCCAGCCACTTGTATTTCGTCGGAATATCGTGCCCCAGTTCGTCGAGCTTGAGCAGAGTGTCGTGAAGATATTCAAAGGTGAAGTGCGTCGTCACAATATCCGAGCTTGAGTCGTCCGCCGGGTGCTGAACGGGGCAGAAATCGTATATATCGTATTCTTTCGGTACGACGACGATGCCGCCCGGATGCTGCCCTGTCGTGCGCTTGACCTCGACGCAGTGATTTTCGATCCTCTGGATTTCGGCTCTGTTTACGGCTATTTTTCTTTCTTCAAGATATTTCATCACATATCCGTACACGGTTTTGTCGGCCAGAGTTCCGATAGTCCCGGCGCGGAAAACGTTCTCGGCTCCGAAAAGCTCCTCCGTGTACTTGTGAACTCTTCCCTGCACGTCTCCTGAGAAATTCAGATCGATATCCGGCGATTTGTCCCCGTGAAAGCCGAGAAAAGTCTCGAACGGTATATCCTGTCCCTCGCCGATCAGTTTTGCGCCACATCTCGGGCACACGGCGTCGGGAAGATCGAAACCTGAGCCCTTATGTTCCGGATTGGAAAAATCGCTGTAACTGCATTTCGGGCAGTAATAGTGCGGCGGCAGAGGATTAACCTCTGAAATTCCGGCCATTGTCGCCACAAACGACGAGCCGACCGAGCCTCTCGATCCGACAAGATACCCCTGCGATTCGCTGAAGCTTACCAGTTTCTGCGCTATAATGTACAGCACGGCGTACCCATTTTTGATTATGGAGGAGAGTTCCTTGTCAAGACGGCCCGAAACTATTTCCGGCAGCGGCGAACCGTACTGTCTTTTCGCCCTCTCATAACAAATTCTCTGCAGATCCTCCTCAGAACCCTCGATGTTCGGGGTGAATGTCCCCTTCGGGAACGGCCTGATGCCATCCTCTATCATATCAGCGATAAGGTTAGTGTTCGTAACAACTACCTCTTCTGCCTTTTCATCTCCGAGATAGCTGAATTCCTCCAGCATCTCCTCCGTGGTCCGGAAATAAAGGCCCGTGTCGCGGTCGGCGTCGCTGAATTTCATACCAGCCAGCAGAATTTTACGGTATATCTCATCGTAGCTGTTCAAAAAATGAGCGTCGCACGTCGCCACGACGGGTTTGCCTGCCTCAGCCGCAACAGAGATCAGCCTGCGGTTGAACTCCCTGAGATCCTCGTCTCCGGAGGCTCTTCCTTCGGCGATTAAATAACGGTTGTTGCAGACCGGCTGTATTTCTATATAATCGTAATACGACGCCATCTCGACGAGATCGGCGCGCGGCATGTTTTCAAGAAGTGCGGAAAAAAGCTGACCTTCCGAGCAGGCGGAACCTATAATAAGTCCGTCGCGATGCTCGTCAAGCACTGTTTTCGGTATGCGGGGGTGTTTTTTGAAACAGTCAAGGTAGCCGTATGAGACGAGCTTGTAAAGATTCTTGAGACCCGCCCTGTTCCTGACAAGAAGTATCATGTGGTAGGTTCTCAGTTTGAGGGGATCGACCTTTTCCGACATGGTCGTGACCATCTGTGACACGCTCTTCACGCCCTCGTCGCCGAGTTTGTCGATCATGCGCTTGAAAATCTCCCCGAGCATTTTCGCGTCGTCAGACGCGCGGTGGTGGTTGAAATCGCCGAGGCCGTAGTAATCGGCAATAACGTCAAGCTTGTGGCGTTTAAGATCGGGGTTCACATGTTTCGACACTCCTACCGTGTCGATGTACGTGTTTTTAAAATCGAGTCCGTTCTCGTCGCTGACTTTTCTTATAAAGCTTGTGTCGAAGCTTGCGTTATGGGCGACCAGTATCCTGCCGCCGGCGAATTTAAGAAATTCAGAGACCGCATCCGCCTGCGACGGCGCTCCGGCAACCATTTCGCTGGTTATGCCGGTAAGCTCGGTGATCGACGCAGGAATGTCGATGCCGGGATCGGCAAATGTGTTGAACTCGTCAAGTATCTCGCCGTTTCTGAATATGACCGCTCCGATCTCGGTTATTCTGTCGTTTAGAGGCGAAAGACCGGTCGTTTCTATATCGAAAACGCAGAATTCCCCTTCGCTGAAATCCGCGTTGTCTCTGCCGTAGACCGCCCGGGCCGTGTCGTCGACAAAATAGGCCTCCATGCCGTAAATGACCTTCTGCCCCAGTTTTTCCGAGGCGAGCATTGCGTCCTGAAAACCCTGAACGTTTCCGTGGTCTGTTCTGGCAACTGCGGGATGGCCCCAGCGGTGCGCGGTCTCCACGGCCTCGTCCGGAGGAATGAGCGCGTCCATTGCCGACATCTTGGTATGCAGATGCAGTTCCACTCTTTTCTTCGGAGCGTTGTCCGTCCTCGGTACGGTTCCGACCAGCGCGATATGCTTCGGCACGACCGAGAGCTCGCCGTCGAATTTGTCCGAAACCACCGATCCGAACACGGCGAGATATCTGTTTTTTACCGTCTTTTCGTTTTTTACAAGTTCGGCAAGAACGGGCTCGGCGTCGCTCTTTTCGGCGACCATACGGCAGTATATCGACGCGTCGTCGTCGGTTAACGCGAAATTGATAACCGTCTTGTCTCCCTTGCGCGTATCCCTGTAATCGACGGCAAGCACGTTTCCCATAACGCAGATATTGTGCACAGGCTTTTTTAAATTGCGGAGAGGCGTAGGCTCTATCGCGAATTCCTCGCCGTATATTGCCTTCGGCTCGGAAATGTCAAATATCATATTGCCGCTCCTGACAGTCGTCTCGCTTAGGAACTCTGCCTTGAGCTCGTCCCGACCGTAAAAAGAGGTTATATAGTCGGGCTTAGGACCTTCAGCCTCCAGCTTTTCTCCGTTCACCGTTACCTCGCGTGGAGATGACGCGGCAAGCGCAGACATCATTTCGGCATCGTTCTGGCTTTTATACCCGTCATAATCAAACGAATAACCCTCTTCCCTGCGGATGATAACCTTATAGTCAAGCGAGAACTCCGACCTGATTATTCCGGAAAGAACTTCCGGAGTATCAGCCGAGTACATAAGATCGATGCCGCCGTCCGCGGTTCTTAAATCAATATAAACCGTGTTTCCCTCGGTCGAAAGGCTGTAAGAATCGAAGAAACCGCGCGAAACGGCTCCCGTGCGCTGAAGCTCCTTAATACATGAATATATATATTCTTCCCTGAATATTTCCGGCGGATACTTCGGATAAATCCGCACGTTCTGAACCTTGTAGTCGTCTCGGATCTGCTCCTCCATGCGGTAAAGGACCTCTTTATCCACAAACGAGGGGAGAAATATTTCGCACCTTATTATGCGGCTCTCGCGATTGACACTGATTTTATAATCGGTAATAAGCTCCGCAACGCGCTTCTCCTCTCCGTCGGGATGATATTTATTGAATTTTTCGAGGAAGGTCATTCCCATCTACAGCAAATCTCCCATATTTTTTTTACATCATAATTATATCAGCAGGAATTCATAAAATCAACTCAAAGTCTGCCTTCGCCTCCGTTTCGGAGGCATAAAACGCGAAAACGGCTTCCCCGCGCGTTCCGATAAGAAAATTCAGAGCTTGTTTGCCTCTTTGATAATTGTCTGAACAATATCCCGCTCATCGATTTTCCCGACTGTTACCCCTTTTCTGAAGAGAAGGGCGTTTCCGTCCCCGCAGGCCACTCCCACGTCAGCCTCTCTCGCCTCCCCGGGACCGTTTACGGCGCAGCCCATTATCGCGACGGTGATTTTTCTTGAAGGGTGCATTTCGCCGATATGCTCTTCCACCGCATTCACTATTCCTATCAGGTCTGTCTTCGTCCGCCCGCAGGTCGGACACGAAACGATATTAACCGTGTTCTTCTCGCCGAGCGACAATGCGTCGACAAGTCGCCTGCCCTCCTCTGCCTCGCGTTCCGGGGCGCCGGTCAGGCTTATGCGCAGAGTATCGCCTATTCCCTCCTCAAGCAGAGAGCCGATGCCGACAAAGGATTTTACGAGTCCCAGTCTGTCGGTCCCAGCCTCTGTTACGCCGAGGTGAAGCGGATAGTCGCACATTTCCGATAAAAGCCTGTACGCCTGAATCATTGTGCGAACGTCGGATGATTTGACAGATACTATTATATCGCGAAAGCCGAATTTCTCCAGCAGTGAAACATGGTGCATCGCGCTGTCGGCAAGCGCCTGCGCCGTGGGCGAACCGTATTTTGCCAGTATCTCCCTTTCAAGTGAGCCGCTGTTGACGCCGATCCTTATAGGTATTCCCGCGCTTCCGCAGGCGTCAACAACCGCCTTTACGCGCTCGTCTCCGCCTATATTGCCGGGATTTATGCGAATCTTGTCAGCCCCCGCCTTTGCGGAGGCTATCGCCAGCCTGTAGTCGAAATGAATGTCTGCGACGACAGGCACGCAAACGTCGGATTCCTTTATCTTCCTCAGCGTTTCGACCGACGCGAGATTGGGGACCGTCATGCGCACAATATCGCAGCCGCATTTTTCAAGGGATTTTATCTGCCCGTACAGAGCTCCGAAGTCCTCCGACGGAATGTTTGTCATAGACTGCACGGTCAGCGGAGCATCCCCGCCGACAAAGAGTCTGCCGACGCGTATTTTTCTCGTTTTCTTTCTGAATGAATTGTAGTTCATTTTTTAAACAGCGACATAACGTCGGTACACGTTACGGCAATCATAAGAATCATGAGCAGAACAAGGCCGGCAAGATTGATGTAACCCTGCACCTCCCTGTTTATTTTACGGCCTGAAATTCCCTCTATTACCACAAGAAGCGCCCTGAATCCGTCCAGAGCCGGGAACGGAAGCAGGTTGAAAACGCCGAGATTAACGGCTATAAGAGCCGAAAGATACAGCAGACTCTGCCCGCCGTCGCGGCTGGCGGCCGCCTCGCCGATGGTCTTTGTCAAACCTACAGGTCCGGACATATCCTTCAGCCCGTACTTCCCGCGCACAAGGTCGATAAGCGACTCCCATATCATTCGCACGGTGGTGACCGAACGGTAAGCCGTGTGCTTTATTACATTAAAAAAACTGAATTTTTCTTCATTCACGTAAAAATCGCGCTGGCCGTATGTTACACGGCCGCTGCCGTCCGTCGGGAAGGACACGTTCTCAAGCACAACGGTTTCGCCGTTTCTGACGACGGTGACATCAACAGCCTTTCCGCCGTCGTGAAGAATTGTGTATGACAGATCGAAGACCGTGCCGGTGCTGTGCTTCCCCACCTTGACTATCCTGTCGCCTTCCGTCAGACCGTACTGCTGACTGCTCGCTCCCTCAGCAAATCCTGTGACCGTCGTGCCGTAAAGACGACCCGTAACAAGAATCAGAACAAGAGTCAGTATTACCCCGAGCAGAATGTTCATTGCGGAACCGGCTATCATTATTATAAACTGCTGCCAAGCAGGCTTTTTACCGAGTGCGTTTTCATCCTCGCTGTCGTCGTCCTCACCCGCCATGGCGACAAAACCGCCTATGGGAAGAGCTCTAAGCGAATACGACGTCCCGGTTTTCTCGGATTTTTTAGATAAGATCTTCGGGCCCATACCGACGCTGAACTCTTTGACGGTGACGCGGAAAAGCCGCGCTGTCAGAAAATGACCGAGCTCGTGTATAAGTATAAGAAACCCGAAAACAAGTATGGCTATAAGAATATATACTAGTGTCACTTCATTTCTCCGGTATAATCAGTCAGGAAAACCCTTTTGTTCGTTTAATTGACCCGTTATGAACACTGCGGTTTTCAATTATCAGCAGTCCATTAATCATAATCAAAATCAATGTATTTCTTTCCGCACGCCCTTATGGCCGACATGGCAAGCACTTCAAGCGAATCGGTATAGAAGCCGCCGAGCTTCTCCTGCTTTTTGACCAGAGAGAGTTCGGTGCAGCCGAGAATCAGGGTTTCGCATCCTTTTTTTCTCAACTCCCCGGCGGCATACATGAATTTTTCCCTGTCGGCGGGCAGATTCCTTTTTATCTCGTCGTATATAATTTCGTTTATCAGCTTCTGAGACTCGGCCGAAGGGGTGACGATCTCCACCTGAAGACCCTCCGCGCGCTTTTCATAGGAGCCCGTCATGACGGTTCCTTCGGTAGCCATAAGTCCGGCGCGCTTCATTCCCCTTGCGCGGCAGAAACCGACGGTCTCCCCAATTATATCAAGCATCGGCACCGATATGCCCCGCCTTATCTCATCGTAAAAATAGTGTGCGGTGTTGCATGGCATTACGATAATGCCGGCTCCGGCGCGCTGAAGCCTTCTGGCCTCGCAGATCATGGCGGGAAGCGGACTCTCGCCGCTTTTGCCCGTAATAAACGCGGTTCTGTCAGGCGTTGTCGACCGGCTGGATATAATAATGTCGATATGATCCTGATCCCTGTCGGCCTTTGTATGCGACGTGAGCATCTCGTAAAAGTATACGGTGGCCATAGGCCCAAGACCGCCGAGAATGCCCAGAACAGTCCTTTTTTTCATCTGAATTCCCCTCTTGAAGTAAACACACGCGTCCTAAGTATCGTGTAATTGGTAAGCGACAGAATCCCCGCAATGTATTCGGGATTGAGAAACTCGGCCGGGCTTGCAGAAAGCACCGCCGTTATGCTGTCGCCGTCGACCGAATAATACTTTATCATCGGCTTTATGTCCGTATCGATGTATCCTTTTTTTGTCCTTTTATGTACCACTATGGTCGACGCTGACAGAGGCGAAAAATCGGCCGGCGTATCTGACGTTATCCTGTATTCTGCAAGACATATTTCCGAGACTTCGTCAACCGGCTCATATGCCTCGAGAACCCTGAGCTGCGGTGGGAGAGCGGCGTTGAGCCTGTCCTTAATCTCCGTGTAATCCATCTCTCTGTCCGTTCGGAAGTCCATATATTCGCAGACCGATTCCGCGCCAACCGAAAGAGGAAGGGCGAAAACGATCTTCGGATGCGGATTGAACCCCTCCGTGTAATGGACCGGTATCCCAGCGCGTATCATAACGGATTTCATAGTTCGTCCGAGATCAAGGTGCGATATGAACTGCAGTTCGTCAATCTTTATGAATTTTACTCTTACAGGCATGGGCACCATGTCGTTTTACCTCCGAGCCTGTTGGCTCCGCAGCCCGAGCAGTGTTCCCTGCACGACGGCGTCGTTTTTCCGTTATAGGCCCTGTGCCGTTCCCTCAGCAAAAATTCCTTTGTCACTCCGCAGTCGATTATGTCCCACGGAAGCACCTCGTCCTCACCGTAAACGCGGTTTGCGTAAAAGGCGGGGTCGATACCGCAGTTTTCAAAAGCCTGCATCCATTTTTCGTAACTGAAATGCTCGTCCCATGCGTCAAATTTAATTCCCAGTCTGTGCGCTTCGAGCAGTGCGGCTGACAGCTTTCGGTTTCCTCTTGCAAATACCGCCTCCACCCTCGACGTATCGGCGTCGTGCCAGGTGTATTTGATGTGTTTTTTTCCGTTCAGGGACTCTCGCAGGTGCTTCTGCTTTTCGCGAATTGTTTCAATGCTGTTCTGTGCCTCCCACTGAAACGGAGTAAACGGCTTTGGAATAAAGCATGAAACGGAGATGGTCACCTGCGGCGACTTTCCCTTCGGCCTGTTTTCAAGCGTGTAAAACTCCCTGCAGACCGCCGACGAGAGCCCGGCGATCCCTTCGATGTCTTCGAACGTTTCGGTTGGAAGCCCGTCCATAAAATAGAGTTTCACCGAATATTTGCCCGCCTCGAACGCCGTTCTGCACGCGCGCATAAGGTCCTCCTCGCAGACGTTCTTGTTGATAACGTCGCGCAGCCTCTGGGTGCCTGCTTCCGGCGCGAATGTTATGCCGCCGGTGCGCACCGAAGTTACTTTTTCCATCAGCTCATGCGTAAAACTGTCTATGCGAAGCGACGGAAGCGAAAGGTTGACCTTTTTTTCGTTTGTCCAGGAAAGCAGTCTGTCAGTGAGCTCGTCTATCCTGCTGTAATCGCTTATGCTGAGGGCAGAAAGGGTTATTTCGTCGTAACCGGTGTTTTCGTACAGACATCTCGCCTGAAAGTCAAGCGTTTCGGGAGATTTTTCGCGCACGGGACGGAACGTCATGCCCGCCTGGCAGAATCTGCATCCGCGTATGCACCCCCGGTAAACCTCGAGAACGATTCTGTCATGCACGGTTTCGATGTACGGCATGACCAGCCTTTCGGGGAAATACGAAGAGTCCATATCGTCCACGATGCGCTTGACGACCTTTTTCGGAATATCGTCGTACAACGGCGTAAAGCAGTTGATCGTGCCGTCGTCGTTGTATCCGACGTCGTAAAGCGACGGCACATAAAAGCCCGGGATTTTCGCCAGTTCGCGGAGGAAATCTTTTTTTGTATATACGCCCCTGTCCTTCATGCCTATATACAGACGGACCATTTCGTTCAGCGCCGTTTCCCCCTCGCCAATACTGAAGGCATCGAAAAAATCGGCGACCGGTTCGGCGTTGTAGGCGCACGGGCCGCCTCCCACTATTACGGGAAAGCCGTCGTCCCTTTCCGATGAGAGCAGCGGTATTCCCGCAAGCTCGAGCATATTGAGCACATTGGAATAGCAAAGCTCGTACTGAAGCGTAAATGCGACGAAATCAAAACAGCGTATGGGATCGTGGCTTTCATGAGCGAAAAGAGGAATGCCGGCTTGACGCATTTTCTCCTCCATGTCGTCCCACGGGGCGTACGCTCTCTCGCACCACACATCCTCATCGGCGTTCAGCGTGCCGTACAGGATGCGTACGCCAAGATTAGACATCCCGATCTCGTAGGTGTCGGGGAAGCAGAAGGCGACCCTGGCCTTTATTTTCTTTTTGTCCTTAATTATTTGCGCGTACTCGCCGCCCGTGTATCTGCCGGGCTTGAGCACGCTCCTGAGTATTTTTCTTATTTCGCCGTCCATAGATGTTTATTCAATCACAACGGCTGCCTCTCGGCAGCCGCGGTATTTTTTTCAGATCATCAGCAGTCTCGCCGCTCCGTACGCCGGCAGTATCCAGAAAATCTGATAAAGCACTGCGTAAACCGAAGCGATTGACGACACGTTGCCGAATATCGCCACAGCGACCGAAATCAGCAGACCGATGATCATGGCGATCCCGGTTATGACGATGTTGGTTTTTGTCACGTGCTTGATTTTTTCGCACATGGTGAAAGTCCTGAGCAGAGCCTTGGCGGATTTCTTTGATACTATTCCGCTGTCGACCTTGCTGCTCGTCTGCGGCACCTCGTCCACCGACGTGTATTTGAGCACCCTGACGGGATATTTGTCCAGCTTTATGCGCGCCGAAAGCATGCTGTCGTTTATATTCGGGTCAAGGGTCTTTATTCCGACGCAGATGCCTGACTTGTACAGCGTTTTGACCATCGATTCAAATTCCGGGTCTATAACGTAACGGACGTAGACCTTGGCGTACACCTCATCGTCGACGACGAGATATGTGACCGCGGTATTGCCGGATTCAAGATCGTCGTCCTCCGGGCTCGGCTCGGCGACGTAGCCTTTCCTTGAAATATAGCCGATTTTGCCTACGTAAATGTGACGCTTGTCCACGACGGCCTCAGCGCCGTCCGCCTCGACGGAGATAACCTCTATGTCGTTTGCCTTTGGCAGGTCGGCAGTCGCGACGTTAAGCACGTCGGAAAGCGGTCCGCCTATGCGTGAATATACACTAGACAGATAACTGATCGCGTTGTCTATTCTTCCCTCGTCGCGGAACATCTTTATGGAGCAGAGTTTGACCCCGGATGTCGGGAACACCTCCCTGTCCTCAAACGAAATTGACGCGGCGGACGAATAATTGTCTATGACCGCCTCGCCGACAAATGCCGAACCGTCCGCCCTGGCTATTTTCTGTCCGCGCAGAGACGGCAGACTGAAGCACAGGAACAGCGACACGGGAAGGCAGAATGTAAACGCCGTGTAAGCAACCGACAGACCTCCCGACCATGTGCCGGATTTTATAAGTCCGACAACAAATCCTGCGAAGGCCGCGGCACCGGTCCCGGCCATGAGAAGATTCAGGATCTGCTTTACCGACGGATAGGCGTTTGTATTGGCGAAATAATTGTCGACAAAGTTTGTCTTGGTTATTTTAAACAGCTCGGGTGATTCGGGCAGATACTCGTTAAAGGTATTAGTCTCGAGCTTCGCACCTCCTGCATCGAGCCTCTCAAGCGCGAATTTAACCCGCTTCGACGAAACGATTCCGAACGCAAGCGTCTCGCGCCTGAGATCGAACCTGCGGCTTATTACCACCGAAAGGACGGCAACCGCCGCCGGGAAGAACATCACCGGGAACACGGTTCCGGCGACAAAGCCCATCGAAAGGAACGCATATACAGTGCTGACGGCCGCGATAAGCGGCAGAGCGCTCTCCACTGTGGGCCTTCGGGCGACAAGAGCCCTTACACCCCGGACAAAATACGGATACGCGAACACGAAGGCAGCAAAAAGGATCTGCAGCCCGACCATCGTGTTGACCTTTGGATAGTATTCGGGGTTGAGCGCGTCGGGAAGCTTTCCTCCCATGGCCGCCACATTCTCGTAGAAGAACAGAATTATGGTGCTGATGATCACCCCGAACATGGAGATCGTGTTTCTGGCAAATTTCTTTCTGTAAAGCTCGGCGAATTCCTTCGTCTCGCTGAGATCGGTGTATTCCCTGTCCGGCGTCTTTTCCGCATCGGATGATTTTAAGTCCTCGGCGCTGCTCTCGTTGTTCGAGCGCATCTGGTCGGCCTTTTCCTTGCCTACCGCCCTGTCAAGCTCCTCGTCCATTCCGAAGGCGAGCATAATGTTGACGTCGGTGTCGTCTGAAAGGGTCTTGTCAAGCGTGTCCCCCGCGCTGTCAAGGGTAGTCTCCATCGTGTCGGTGGGGGCGGCGCCGGATCCGGCTTTGCCGCCGGAGGGCTCCGCAACTATCATCGTCCTGTCGTCAGGGACGGAATATTTTTCTTCGACCGGTTCCTCCTGTGCGGTCACAGGCGGTTTTTCCTCGATTTTTTCTTCCCTGGCCGCAACCGGAATTTTAACGGGAATTATCGGGATGTCGGCAAAGGTGTCGTCAGCGTCGATTTCTTCTGTACGCGAAAGAAGTTCTCCCAGCTCGGCAACCGAGATCGTCTCGTCGTCGTCCTTGTCGGAAAAACCGTGCACTGCGCTTTCTTTTACGTCGTTCGCATCGGGAACAACGGTCGTCCTGTCGTTGTCCTCCCGCGCGCTTTTCTCGTTTATCTCCAGCTGAGGCACGTCACAGACCTTGCCGTCAACGTTGAGCGCGTCGTAAATATCCGCGTCGGGGACTTCATAATCCTTTCCCGGATTTTCGTCATCATCGCCCAGGTCGTCAAGCGTTGTCTCCAGCTTGTCCTGCACGGCGTCTGCGGCGTTCTGCTTCGATTTCTTTGACGTCAGAAATTCGTAATCCTCCGGAGAGAGATACATTTTCATAAGGGCGTCCTCGTCGAGATCGCTTATCTCCGATTTCGGCACGGGGCTCTCGAAAAGCTCGGCGATGTCGTTCAGA
Source organism: Clostridia bacterium (assembly GCA_017618795.1). Taxonomy (GTDB): domain Bacteria; phylum Bacillota; class Clostridia; order Oscillospirales; family CAG-272; genus Colimorpha_A. The sequence continues at coordinate 16,908 of JAFZTO010000223.1, forward strand.
GTGGAATCGTCCGGAATCTGCTCATCCGCCTTTGATTTTGAGATCTTGTATTTTTGGGGAGAATAGGCCTCGGCGCCGTCTATCTCATCTCCGATATTTTCCTTGAGCTTCGCCAGCAGCTCTTCGGCGGAAATCTGGTTGTTATCCATTTTTGTTCTCCATTTTTATGTGTCTCTGACGGACAGCCTCCGTCAGGATAACTGCTCCTGCAGATGTTACGTTCATCGAATTTATTTTCCCGTACATCGGTATCGATACGGTAAAGTCGCTTTTTTCGCGCAATATCCTTGATACTCCGCGTCCCTCGCTTCCCAGTATAACGGCGGCGGGGCATGTCATATCGGTTTCGTAGACAGAGGTCCCTCCTGCCTCTGCCGCGAAAATCCACAAACCTCTTTTTTTCAGATCGTCGACCGCAGAGGCGAGATTTGTAACCTTCGCGACCGAAACGTACTCTATTGCCCCGGCGGAGGAGCGTCCTACCGCGTCGGTAAGACCGACCGCGTGACGCTTGGGAACAATCACCCCGTGTGCCCCGGTGCACTCGGCAACGCGAAGAAGCGCGCCGAGATTCTGCGGGTCCTCTATCCCGTCGGCTATTATTACAAGCGGGTTTTCGTTTCTCTGCTCCGCAAGCGCGAGAATATCCTCAACCGTGGCGTAATCCTTAACGGCCGCGGAGGCGATCACCCCCTGATGGGGATATGAGCCGGCCATACGGTCAAGCTTCTGCGCCTCGACCTCTATAAGCGGTATTCCCCTCGCAATCGCCTCTGCGGCGATTGTGGTTATAGAGCCTGTGCGCTCGCCCCTTTTTATGTAAATCTTGTCGATATCCCTGCCGCTTTTAATAAGCTCGGACACCGCGTTTCTGCCGATAACGTAGGAACCGCTCTGCTGCGTGCTCGCCTCGCTTCTTACCGGCCTTCTCTTTTTCAAGCTGTTCTCTCCCATATCAGGACGCTTTTCCCGCAGTTTACTATATTCTCTTTTTATTATACCACAAAGTACCTCTTTTGTACATAGTTTTCGGCGAAAAAAATATTATTTTTTCTTTTTTTTCAGTGTTAACAAAAAATTAACAATAATTTTGTTGACAAAACCGCGGCGATATGGTAAAATACCTATGTTTTGCGGGAGAAACCCGCCTCACGGGGAGTAGTCTGTGGCTTTGCCGCGTCATTCCAACAACACGCCGTTTTTACGGATGGATTTGACTTAATTGACGAGACTGTGTGCACAATTTCTGTGCATGAAGTCTCGTTTTCTCTTGCAGACAGGGAGGAAACATGAAGCATTATTTGAAAACAAAAGAGGAAATCTTGCGGGAGTTCGGTACCGACGCAGACTCGGGTCTTACGTCTGCAAAAGCCGAGGAAATGCTGGGCGTCCACGGCAAAAACAAGCTGGTCGAAGGGAAAAAAGTTCCGCTCATCAAGCGGCTCCTGAATCAGATCTCCGACCCTATGGTGTTGATCCTGATCGCGGCGGCGGTCATTTCCGCGGTGGTATCGATAGTCAATCACGAATCGTTTGCCGACGTATTCGTCATACTGACGGTTGTCGTCATCAATACGGTCCTCGGAGTCGTTCAAGAAAGCAAGGCCGAAAAAGCCATAGAGGCGCTCAAGGAGATGTCTGCCGCGACGTCAAAAGTTTTGCGGGACGGAAAAATTTCCGTTATGCACAGCGAAGAGCTGGTCCCCGGCGACGTCGTGTTCCTTGAGGCCGGAGACGCCGTCCCGGCCGACGGAAGGATCATCGAGGCCGCGCAGCTGAAGACGGAGGAAGCGGCGCTCACGGGTGAATCGCTTCCCGTCACCAAAACCGATTCCGCTCTTACGTGGAACGGAAGCGACGAAGTGCCTCTCGGAGACCGCAGGAACATGTGCTACATGGGGTCGTGCGTGGTTTACGGCAGAGGACGGATGGTAGTCACCGGCACGGGTATGACGACCGAGATGGGCAAAATTGCCGCCGCTATCGCCCAGGCGGAGGACGAGCAGACGCCTCTTCAGAAAAAGCTCTCGCAGCTGTCCAAGATACTTACGTGGCTCGTTATCGGAATATGCGTGTTCATGTTCGCCTTTTCGCTCGTAAGAAGCGGAAAATTCGACATAGATACGGTGCTTAACACATTTATGCTAGCCGTTTCACTCGCCGTTGCGGCGATTCCCGAGGGCCTTGTGGCCGTGGTTACGATCGTCCTGTCGATGGGAGTAACCAAAATGTCCGCGCAGAAGGCCATCATACGCCGTTTGACTGCGGTTGAAACGCTCGGATGCACACAGGTCATCTGTTCCGACAAGACCGGAACTCTCACCCAGAACAAAATGACGGTGGTCGAAAGTTACGGTGACGAAATAACCATAGCGCGCGCCATGGCGCTTGCCTCCGACGCCGAGGAAGAGGACGGTCAGGCGGTCGGCGAACCGACAGAATGCGCCCTCGTCAATTTTGCTTTGAAACTCGGCCTGAGCAAAAACGCGATGAAAAAAGAATATCCCCGCTGCGGTGAAGCACCCTTCGATTCGATGCGCAAAATGATGTCGACGGTCCACATTCACGGCAACTCCGTTATCCAGTATACAAAGGGCGCACCCGAAGAACTGCTTGCCTGCTGCTCGTATTTTATGGACGGAAGAGGCGACGTGCACCCGATTACCGATGAAAAGAGAAACGAAATTCTGTGGGTCAACCGCAAATTCGCCGAACAGGCGCTGCGCGTACTTGCCTGCGCGCAGAGAATTTACCCGGAAATCCCCGGCGATTATTCGGCGCAGTCGCTTGAAAACGATCTGTGCTTCATTGGCCTTACCGGCATGATAGACCCCATTCGTCCCGAGGTAAAGGACGCGGTCGCAAAGTGCGTCAGCGCAGGCATAAAGCCCGTGATGATCACCGGCGACCATATCGTCACGGCTGTGGAAATCGCAAGGCAGCTCGGAATTCTGACGGACGAAAAGCAGGCCATGCGCGGCTCGGATATAAATTCGCTCAGCGACGACGAGCTTGACGCCGTTATAGACAGATACACCGTTTACGCGCGCGTGCAGCCGGAACACAAGGTCAGGATAGTAAGCGCATGGAAGCGCCGCGGATACGTCACCGCGATGACCGGAGACGGCGTAAACGACGCCCCGTCCATCAAATCCGCCGACATAGGCGTCGGGATGGGCATAACCGGCACGGACGTCACCAAAAACGTCGCGGATATGGTGCTGACGGACGACAATTTCGCAACGATCGTCGGCGCAGTCGAGGAAGGCAGACGCATTTATGACAATATCCGCAAGGCGATCCAGTTCCTGCTGTCCAGCAAC
>JAFZTO010000224.1 GCA_017618795.1 Clostridia bacterium
CTCCGTCTCCGCCGGCGTTGTCTCTCTGCCCGAAATCTATCATTTCGTAGGGATTCGCGATTATCTTCGGCACAAGCTCTATCACGAAATCGCGGAATTCCGCCTCCATCCCCGCCGGCATCCATTTAAGCCCGTCGACCGATGCGCCGGTCAGCACCGCGTACCATAGTATCCCGGCCGCGTACGCGCCGTAGGTCCCGAGGTGTATGCGGTCGGCTGCGTAGATGCTGTCCTTGTACTTTGAGGTCGTAAGGCTCTTTATCAGAGTGCCTGTCGGTATCATGCCGGCGATGTTTTCGTTCGGGGCGATGTTCTCCTTCACGTCCTCGATGACGTCGCGGTACATGGCGTCGGTGTCGCCCTGCCAGTCGGCAAGGAACTGCGCGTTGGTGCAACCGTCCATGAACGCCAGACTGATGTTATTGTATATCGGCGTGTCGGGACATTTGCTCCTTATTATGTTAATGAATTTCGGCAGGTCGTTTTTGCTGTTGTATCCCTTGAACAGATGCCCCTGATTGATGGTGATAATGTCCCAGTCCTCTTCGGCAAGGTGATCGTCGACGGTCTGCTTTGACACCGTGATGTCGCCGAAGGTCGACAGGTTGCTCTTGCCGAACCAGAAGCAGTTCGGGCTGGAATGCAGACTGACGTAGGTCCCGAACGTCGCGTCGCCGCGCCACAGAAGCCCGACCAGCATGTCTGTCCCGAGGTCCTTCGCTATGTACGTAAGATACGTGACTGAGGTGGCGATGTTGGAATGTCCCGTGGCAAGCACTTTCATGGATTTCGGCCTCTCCTTTGCCGGCTGCGTTTCAATAGCCGTTTCACTTTGCGTGCCGCTGTCAGGCAGTGTTCCGGAGGTATCCGCCCCGTTCCCCGGATTCGAACACGAAACGGCGGAAATAAAAAGCATGAGGCAGAGAATAAGCGATGTTATTTTTTTCATATCGGACTTATCCTTTCACGGCTCATCTGTCCGCGTACTTTTCCGCGACCTCGATCAGCGACGCGAGATCGGAGGTAAGGCCTCCGCCGAAGGCGGCGTAGAAGGAAGCGATGTCAGACGATTCCCTTCTTCCGGAGATCTTCTCGGAACGGCCTGTGCAGCCTCTGAAATGGTCGCCGAACGCGCCGAGCCCGTAGAACTCGCCCGCGTCCCACACGTGGGAGTTGGTTATGATGTCTATCATCTGCTTGGATTCGTCGTCGCGGGCTATCTTCTCGTCAAGCACCTGCTCGTAGAACGCCGGAATGACCGTGTAGTAGGATTCCGCGGCAAGAGCCTCCAGTATCACGCCCGTCCTGTCGACGTCCTCCTCGGACGCCCAGATCGGCACGGACGTCAGGAAGTTGTCGAAGGTGTTGGGCGCGCAGCCGTATTTTGCCTGCGTCGCGTCGTATTTCGGCACGGGAAGGATGGCGTACATGGAATCCATTCCTCTCAGGCTTTCGCCCTTGCTCAGCGCCGTCTGAAGGAACAGCGCCCTGTCCTCCATGAATATGTCGGGAGCGTAGTTGTAGTTTATTCCCTTGTCGCCCTCGTATCTGTACGAGCAGTTGAGGAATAGATTCTTGTCGAACAGTATCGTTTCGAGATAGTTCTTGATCTTTTCGACGTTGTTGCCCTCCATGAAGGAATCGTAAAGATTGCCCTCGTTGTCCCTGTCGACGATCCTCATGCCGGAACCGCTGAAGAAGGCGGTCACCGCGCTGTCGTTGCCGACGATGCCGAAACGGTCGTCCTCGAATTTCATCTCCGAGTCGCCGTTCACGTCCTTTACGGCGATCCTGCCCAGCGTCTTCATCCTGTCAAGCGTCCAGTCGCCGTTTATGACGGTTCTGTATAGGTTTTCGTCGATGTTGAGGTCCTCGGCAAGGCTGAGGTTGTAGAACATGCAGTACGCGCCTGCCTTCTCTATAAGGGTTATCGCGGAGGAGCCGAAGGGCATGTAGTTGCCCACCGACAGCGATTCGGTGCAGTCCTGATCCCACCACGGCTTGGAAAAGTCGATGTACGGTACGTCGTAGAGGTTGTAGTAAACGCCCTGGCGCATAAGCAGTCCGGCGCTCAGACCCATCGAGAGCAGTACGTCGCCGATATGGTCGCCGACCTGCATGTTGGCGAGGATCTTCCTCGCGTAGTCCTCGTAGTAGTCGGCCTTGTAGCTTATGATTATGCCGTATTTTTCCTCGATCCTCGAATTGCGGTTGAATACGTTCTTGCTGATCGCGTCAGTGCCGGAATTCTCGACCCAGATGTCCTCGTAGACTCTCCAGCCCTCGATGTCCCACGAGTAGAATTTGAAATCGTAGCCCTCGTAGTTCACCTCGGGGAGATCGGGATAAAGGCGGCCTTCGTCTGTCGACGCAGGTTCGGCGGTTCCCTTCGTGTCTTTCCCCGGCCCGTTCTCGGCGCATGCCGCGGCGATGGCGATGAACGCGGCGCATAAGACGAGCGCGATTATCTTTTTAAGCATAATTAACCTCCATCTTCTCTGTAGTAGTAATATTATACCACATTTTTTCAATTTTGTCAAGTAATTTTCCTGCTTTCAGGAATTTCGTTTTTTTATCTTTCGCCCCGGAGGGGCTTTTTCTTTTGTCCTGTCCCGCCCGCTCTGTCCTGAACGGCCGGAGAGAAGCGACGGGAGTTATCTGTACTGTGCTGTTCTGTTCTGTACTGTACTGTACTGGGACACGATTTCGTAACGGAGTCGTGACAGAGTCGTGACGGATCTGACACGTTTTGTCCGCGTTTTGACACGTTTTGTCAGCGGTTTGTCAACCGGTTGTCAACCAAAGCATGTCGTTTTGTCAATCGTACCGTTTACTCAAACCTGATATTGAATATCTCCCACGGGCGGACGGGGAAGGTGATGTATTTTCCGTTCACCGTCACGTCTCCCTTTCTGTCGCCCTTAAGATCGGCCATGAAAGCGGACTTCACAGGACGGTTCAGTTCAAGCGTAACGGTTCCGTTCGCGCCCCTCGACTCGTAGCCTCTTATCACGTTCACTCCGTCCTCGGAGTAAAACGCGGTGATTACGCAGTCCGCTCCGGCATGAGAGAGCACCGACGCCGAAAGCGGGAGTTTTCCCTGCGGCAGATATCCGAACTTGTTGACCGAAACAGGCGTAAAGTGCAGCAGCTTGGTCTCAAGCTCGGTCTTCTGTATCGCGTCCCCGATACTGTCCGTGCCGGGCAGGTAGTACGAAAAGCTGAAACTGTGCTTGCCCTCGGTCTTGTGGTTCTCGGACATCAGCTTGACCCAGCTTGCGGTCTTGTCGTCGCTCTTGTCCTCGATGTCAAGCTGCCTTGTGAGGACGATGGAAACTTTTTTCTGATCCGGCCTTAAATTGTAGAAGATACCGCAGTCGTCGGAAATTATCGCGCTGTCGCGGCCCTGCCCCTTGAACAGAGCGAAGTTGATGGCGTAGAACTGCCCTCTCCACTGGCTCTCCCAGAAGAAGAAGTCGTTCATGTCGGGCTGCTTGTAAAAGGACGGTTCGACGGTCAGATCCCTCTTTTCCACTCCGTACGGCACGTCGGCGTAAAGCGTCGTGTCTTCATCGCACGGGAAGGAGGCGCGGAAGAATCCCTCGTTCACCTCGTTGTCGAGCGTGACTTTGTAGTCTATCCTCGGCGAATCCTTCTTTATCGTTATGTCGATGACGACCTTCGAGGTCCGGAGCGTTCCCTTTATCCTGTACTGCCAGAGGAGCGGCCCGTTCTTTATCATGCCCCAGCTTTCGGGGACCATGTCGTAGTCGTCGCCGTTGTAGAAAGCGAGCCAGCACCAGGATTTCGGATTGCTCTCGGTGAAATGTATCTGGCCGAAGTTGCCCTCGATGGTCTTTCCTCCCTCGGTCACCCTCGCGAGCCTTCCCTTTTCGAACTCAGCGACTATAGCGCCGTTGTCGACCGTCACCGGATTTTCGTCCTGACCGAGCTTGAAGCTGTAATCGTCAAGTTCCTCGCGTATGAACTCCACCGGCTCGCCGCCGTTCGTGATCGCCGTGACGGTCTCCCAGCCGAGAGCCGGAAGCTTCAGCCTCGTCACGACGTTGGCCGAGTTGCACTGCACCGCGTACGCCTTGTCGGCGTGGAATATCTCGGTCGCCTGATACGGAAGAAGATTTCCCTTCGTATCGTACAGCTTAAGCCCGTTCAGACCGTGCGGGGTGGTCACGTGGATCTTGACGTATTCCTCCCTTTCGGCCGGGTACGGGTTTATGATGACGTATTTCGTCTCCCCGTCATGCGGTCTGTTCTCGCAGTCGACGGCAAGGGCGATATCCTCCTCGGCCTCTCTTATCAGCCTCTGCACGCGCATGAGCGCCTCGTCGGCCTCGTTTTCAAGAACGATGATGTCCTCCTTCATCGCGTACTCCAGGGCGTGACCCGAGAAGTCGAACAGCATGACCCAGATGTCCGAGACCGCCTTTTCGTCGTATCCGTACCCGAACGATTTGAGTATCGAGTACATGTATTCGAGCCTGAGCAGATATCTTTCAAGCAGCCTGCATTTTTTCGACAGCGCCTGCTCGCCCTTCTGTATCGTTACGAAGCTCAGCTCGCAGTTGTCGAGCACGCCCTCGACGGTCGGCAGGTCTTCCTTTTCTATCTTTGCGAAATACTTTCCGGGGGTGGACAGGAAGAAGCGCGCCTTCTCGTGTTCGTTCCAGCAGTCCATGACCTCGTGATAAGGCACCGGCTTGTCGGTAAGCGAGCAGCCGGGAATGACGTCGTCGCAGCCGAAGAACATCATAATCTCGTCGGTTACCGAGTAGTTGAACTGCAGTCCCTCGGTCTTCCAGAACGCCTCCTTGAACTTTTCCCAGTTGTCGACGAAGTCGGGAATGTCGTCGAGATAGGAGGTGAAGCAGAACCCGCCGTAATCTCCCCTCGCGACTATTATCTCCGAACCGTCAAGGCCCTTCCACCGGAACTGACGCGGAAAGCCCTTGTGGTTCATGGTCTCCGACGGGCGGTTGGATCTGTAGTATTTATATCCGCACTCCTTCAGTATCTGCGGAAGCTGGCTGCTGCCTATGCCGGTGTCGGCGTTGAAGTAGAAATAGCTTTCATCCTCGGGTATCTCGAACTCGTTTTCGAAATATCTTCTCCCCGCGAGCACGTTGCGCAAAAAGCTCTCGTAACCGTTGTAGTTGGGTCTGTCGAGCGCGTAGCCGCCGTTGGCGATCACAAATCTGCCCTCTTTCACCCTCTGTTTGAATTCGTCCACAAGCTCGGGGCAGTATTTCTTGAACGGGAGCCACGAATGGTGCACGTTGTCGAGCACGTAGGTGTACTCGGGGTCGTCCCTCATTATCTCAAGAGCCTTTTTGTAGCCGGTTATGTACCGCCATATATGCCATTTTCTGGAGTTCGTCCACGAAAAGTCGCAGTGCATATAGGGGATAAGGTGTATCTCGGTAAAATCGTCCGGTTGCGATTTGAAATTTTTCGTCATTTCGTCCATGTCGTTTTCTCTTTCGATCTAAGATGAATTGATTTTTTCGTCAGAATTTCAGTTTACCATGAAATAAGTGAATCGTGCTCCTTAAAAAGCACGAAATCCGTACCGCCCCGAAACGGAGGAACGGTACGGAATTTCATATAAGCTTAATGTTTTTTTGTAAAAACAACAACGGCAGCGGCTGCAGCGGCTATCGTTGCGAAAATGCCGATCATGTCGGCGGTCTCAACTGCGGGAACCTCATCGGTTTCGCTGTCAGAAAGGAAGAAATCGTTAATAACGGTTGTTTTCCCGCCTGCATTGTAAAGAACTATATAGCAATAGCCAACGGGGCATGTAAGAGCCGAAAGATCTTCTACATATTTTCCGGGAGCAAGCTGATCACCCGTAAGAACCTTGGTATTTGTCGCATCATCCAGAGCGCCAAGCTCAATCTTGTAAAGACCGGTCTCGCCTTCCGGAATTGTGTAATGCAGATATTTGCAATTGTCGAAAATACCTAAGTCTTCGTAACTGCATATGCCAGCCCAGATATGTCTGGCATCGGCATTGGAAGTAAACGTAATGCCGTTTGTGCTGAGGTCGTCAGCGCCGGTCTTGAAGATGAAATCACCAACATAGTATCCGCCGTCTGCAAGGAATGTTGATCCATCGGCCCACCCAGCGCTCTGCGTAGGAGCAAGATACACTTTCTTCCCCTCCGCATTGACAACTACCGAAAGAGCCATCATGACGACAACGATCGCGCAAACGACTCTTAAAAGAGTTTTTTTCATGATAAACCTCTCATATAAAAGATTTTTTTCAGTCGTGCTCCGCAAAGTCCGTTTCCCTTTACGGAACGCTGACAATATTATAGCCCTTTTTCCCCCGTTTGTCAATGATTTTCCGGTTTTTTTCTGGTTTTTTTCATCATATTTTTTTGTTTTTTTCCTTTTTGTTCGGCAAACTGTTGACAAACCCCGGAAAAGGGTGTATAATAATGCGCAGAATTAAATGTCAGAACTGC
>JAFZTO010000225.1 GCA_017618795.1 Clostridia bacterium
ATACGGGCTTGCGATCCTTGTTGACATACTGTCGGCTGTGCTGATTGGCGAGCCTACATCTTCTGACGGGGTTATTCCGTCATGGCATCTTGATCTTGAAGTCCCCAACAGAGTCAGCCACACATTTATAGCTTTAAATCCGTTCCTGTTCAGGGGAAACGGCATTTCGGGAGACATTGAAAAAATGTCGTCGCACATACGCAGTATGCCTAAAGCGGCTGGATTTGAAAGAATATATACTCCAGGCGAAATGGAATGGGAGAGGTATTTCAGGGCCGAATCGTATGGAATTGAGTTGCCGCCGGATGTAGAGCAGTCTCTGCGTGAACTGTCTTTGGATAACGGAATACAGCTTAAACTCATGTAATGCATGTGTTTATCTTGAAAAAACGAGCATATGAAATACGTTAATCTCAAAGTTGATTCTGTCAGAAACTACTGCAACGAAATATTCCTAAAAATGGGATTCGATGCCGGTGAATCCGATATAATTACCGATGTGCTCCTGACAGCGGATCTGTACGGGATAGAATCACACGGAGTACAGCGGCTTATAAGATACTATAAGGCGTACAGAGAAGGTTCTATCGATGTCAAAGCCAAAGCCGAGAAGGTTTTCGAAACCGATATTTCCGCCGTGCTGGACGCGCCTTATTCGATGGGACAGCTTGCTGCGAAACACGGTATGGAACTGGCAATTGAGAAAGCAAATGTTCATGGCGCGGGATTCGTCACGGTCAGAAATTCAAACCATTTCGGCATTGCGGGATATTATACCAAAATGGCGGCAAAGCAGGATCTGCTCGGGATATGCATGACAAATACCGAGGCGATAGCGATTCCGACATACGGAAAAAAAGCAATGCTCGGGACAAACCCCGTTGCGCTTTGCATGCCGGCGGATCCCGTGGATTTCTGGTATGACGTGGCAACTACAATCGTCACGCGGGGAAAACTTGAAGTATATGAAAAAAACGGCAAACCTCTCCCGGGCGGCTGGGCGGCTGATGAAAACGGGCTTGAATGTGATGACGCGAAGCGCGTTATCGCCAACATTATAAACAAAGCGGGCGGCGGCATTTACCCGCTTGGAGGACAGAGCGAGCTGACCGGATCGCACAAGGGCTACGGGCTTGGTTTGATAGTGGAGCTTTTCACATCAGTGTTTGCCGGAGGAACAACCTCGCCGCACGTAAAAAAAAGCGGAAACGGCGACACTTCATTCTGCTTTATCGCATTGGATTACGGTTTGTTCGGCGACAAGGTTCTGATTAGAAAACGGTTTTCCGAACTGCTTGATGAACTGCGTAACAGCCCGAAGGCTGAAGGCTGCGAAAGGATTTACATACACGGTGAAAAGGAAGCTGAATCGCATTCTGAAAAAATGCAGAATGGCATACCGGTCGGGCCAAGGACATTCGGGGAACTGAAGCAGATCGGGGAAGAGCTTGGTGTCGATTTTGAGCAGCATTTTACTCTTGACGACGGTTAAAACGGCATCTTTATGACGGAAAAATCTGTTTTTCATAAACAGTACATTTTTCATTGAATTGAAGCGAAAGGAAATAACGATATGGAAAAGTTAAAAATCGGTGTAATAGGTGTCGGAAGAGGGAAATCCATGATGCATTACTGCGAAAACGCGGATAACGCCGAACTTGTTGCCGTATGCGATAAATGGGAAACAGGCCTTGAACAGCTTAAAAGTGAGTACAGGGACAGATCGATTTCTTACTATACCGATTATGACGAATTTCTGAAGCACGATATGGATTGTGTGATGCTGGCAAATTACGCAACCGAGCACGCTCCCTTTGCTGTAAAAGCGCTGACAAGCGGAAAAAACGTCATAAGCGAAGTTCTTCCTGTCAACAATATGGCTGAAGCTGTTGAGCTTATTGAAACTGTCGAACAAACGGGCAAGATATACTGCTATGCGGAAAATTACTGCTTTATGGGCGCTCCGCGCGAGATGAAGAAAATATATGAAAGCGGCAGGCTCGGAAACTTTGAGTACGGCGAAGGAGAGTATCTCCATAACTGCGAACCGATCTGGGAGGATATCACATACGGGCAACGCAACCACTGGAGGAACGGGATGTCCGCGTTTTTCTACTGCACTCATTCAGTGGGGCCTCTTTTGCATATAACCGGGTTAAGGCCGAAAACGGTAACCGGGTTTGAAGGAATTTATAACGAACGTATGGCACGTATGGGCGCCAGAGCCGGATTTATGGCCGTGGAGATGGTCAGACTTGAAAACGGAGCGCTGATCAAGAGCGCTCACGGCGTGGGACCCTCAAGGAACTCCGTATGGTACAGCGTTTACGGTTCTAAGGGCAGAGTCGAATCGGCACGCGAGGATGCGATGTCCGGCGACAACAACCATGTATACGAGAATCTGGATGATACGGGCAGCGCACCCGCCAGCTATGAGCACACGGATGAACTTTCGGAAAAGGGCGGAAAGAGCGGGCACGGCGGAAGCGACATAAAATGTCTTTACTACGCTGTCGAACGCATTCTCGGAAACGCGGAATCCGAAACAGTAGACGTATATGAGGCGGTCGATATGTGGATGGTGGGCCATTTCGGTTATCTGTCAGCTCTAGCCGGTGGAGTTCCGATGGAGATTCCAGACCTGAGAGTTCCCGGCAACAGAGAAAAATACAGACATGATACAGGCTGCACTGATCCCGAAACAGCTGGCGATATGCTGATGCCGTCATATTCAAAGGGCACGCCGCATGTTGATGACGAAGTTTACAGTTCGGTACGCGAAAGATGGCTTAAAAAAACCGAAGGGATGGGAGGCTGAAATGGAACAACTGTCTATGCTGTGGGAAAACGATGGCACGGAGGCTGTAATGCCGGACATTCCTCAAGGACTGGAAATGCATAAGATCACAGATTTCGAAAACGGCGTTGAAATGTGGCTTGACGTGGTGCAGTACGGACTGTCAGAACAAAGAGAAGATGAGAACTACTATAATTGCGTTATGGTCGGGCATGAGAATTATGATGCCAGCTATTGTTATCTTCTTACGGACAACGGTGTTCCGGTTGCGACTACGACGGTTATCTTTTATCCGGTTAGAAAACACGGTTACGTGCACATGGTCGCATGCAGGGATGATTACCGCGGCAGAGGAATAGGAACGTTTCTTGCAAGGCTGGCGGTTTATCAACTGAAAAAAAACGGAATGGAAACCGCCGATCTGGATACTGACGACTGGAGGGTTCCGGCTATTAAGACATATCTCCGCGCTGGGTTCTCGCCGTTAATTGCGTCCGATGAAATGTCTGCCAGATGGGACAGTATTTTTGAAAAAATCAAGAACTGACCGTTGTTTTTGTGCATATTCCACAAAATATTTTTTTAAATATGTTAATACAGTACATGTTATGACGTAAAAAAATATAGTATAATATTTATGCTGGCGGGTTACACGATTGTTTCAATCTTTTTCCATAATGCGCAGAAGA
>JAFZTO010000226.1 GCA_017618795.1 Clostridia bacterium
CCAGGCAGGAGTTCCCCTTCCTTCTCATCCCGACCGCGGATTTGAGCTGCTGCAGGGTCCTCCGGTGTTTTACGGGAAAATCCTCGGAGGCTGCATCGACACGCTGTACGACGTCTTTGACGGCGAACGGTATGCGGATATGCCGCCTCTGTGCGCAAAATACCGTCTGTTTCCGGACAAAGAGGACTGGAACGGACGGATACTGCTGCTTGAGTCAAGCGAAGAGAGACCGTCGCCCGAAAAATACCGCAGGGCGCTTTCCTACCTGAAGGACGCCGGGGTATTCGACTCTGTCTCGGGCATACTGGCCGGCAAACCCATGAACGAAACCTACGCGGAAGAATACAAACGTCTGCTTGCCGAAGTAACCGGCAGGCGGGATCTGCCGGTCGTCTTCAATGTGAACGTCGGGCACGCGATGCCCCGGTGCATCATCCCGTTCGGAGTCGAAGCGCACGTGGATGCCAGTGAACAGTTCATACGGTTTTCATACTGACGCGTTCCGGTCATGAAAGGAAACAATGCCGTATTTAAGCGCAACCGCAGGAACCCGGTACTGTGCTTCAACGGATTTCACCGCGTTGAGGCTAAAGAAAAAGAAGAAAATCAGGGAGGCAATCAGATGGATTACAAAATCACACCGATGTTCCCGTTTAAGGTCATCGGCTTTCAGAAAGTGTTCGACAATGAAACCGCATATGCAGAGATTCCAAAGTTCTGGGACGAAATCTGCGAAAAGTACGCTTATAATGTGTATGCCGGAAACGCTCCGTCGAATCCTTGTGAACAGGCGTTGGTGGACAACTGCATCGGGGAATACGGCGTCTGTATCGACGACATCGGCGATGGAAAGTTCCGGTATATCGTTGCCGGGAGATATACGGGCGGAGACGTGCCGGAAGGCATGGTCGTCTATGAATTTCCTCGGAGCGACTGGGCGGTGTTTGACTGCATCGGCCCAATCCCGAAAGCTCTTCAAAGCGTTAACACGCGAATCTTCAAGGAATGGCTGCCGGAAAATCCGGAGTATGAGCTTTGCGGCAATGCCAATGTGGAGTGGTATGACTGCGTGAACGGAGAAAAAACAGATCCAGACTACCATAGCGCGATTTGGTTGCCGGTCAAGAGAAAAAGATAAGCAGATAATAAAGTTTTGACAATTGACAAATTCCGGTTTGTCGAGATGATTTGATATTTTAGCGGAACAAGCTTTTTACCTGTTCCGCTTTTCTTTTACCCAACAATTTTATCTACGATCGCCTTGGATTTGGCTTCATCGATGGGCATATGCCGAACGGCATACAGACGGATATGAACAGCACTAATACGACTGCCGCTCCCATTTTTTCAACCTCGCGCGCTGTTTGGCAATCTTATGTCTTCTGTCAATAAGATACCCCGTTATTCCCCGCGCCTCCTCCGCTCTTTGAGCGTACAGTTCCTCGCGCTGCTTTCTGAACTCTATGTAGTTCGGGCATATCCCGTGGCAACCGGGAAAGCGGCTCGGGCAGTCTTTGCATCTAAGCTGTCCCAAGCCGCTTTTATCGTGCCTGTTCCGCTCTCCGGTGAAACAAACAGATTAAAACACCGAACTTGATTCCAAATCATTTTCTGTGTCTCTCCGAATACTCACCGGGGGTGAAACCGGCGTATTTGCGGAATACCCTTATAAAATGACTCTGCGATGAAAAGGCGAGATAAGATGAAATCGCCGTCAGCGATTTGTCCGTATAGCGGATGAGACGCTTGGCCTCCTCGGTCTTTTCGCTCAGAATAAAATCCGTCAGTGTCACCCCGGTATCCCGCCTGAATCTTGCCGAAAGATACGGCCGGCTGAGCGATAATTCCTCCGCCATTTTCTCAACGCTTACAGGCTCTGAAAGATGATGGCGGACGTAGTTGGCAACGTCGACCGATAGTTTTGTCACCCGTCTGCCCTGCCGCAGCTTTTCCACCTGCTCCGTGAATTCAAGGATCATGTTGTACTGCAGATTGAGTATGGCGTTGTGCTCCGAAACAAGTTCAACGCGCTGTATATAGGCGTCCGACAGGGAAAAAGCGTCGTCCTCCGCCATTCCCCCCTGAATCGCGGCGCGCGAGACCAGAGTGGCGGTAACGATGAAAAGGTTGCGCAGATGCCGAAGCTGGTTTCCCGCCAGTATGCCTCCGTTAACCGCCGGCGCGGCAGACATCCATCTCCTGAGAGCGACAGAATCGCCCTTCCGGACTATCCCGGCAATTGCCTCCTCGACGGCGAGAGTATCGTGAACCTGCCGCTTCGCGTTGTCTTCCTCGTAAACGCGCGAGGTACGCTTAAGTTCAACGGCGTTTTTAAGTTCCTCCTGCTCCGCCCCGCTGATGGCAATACCGGAAAGCTCAAGCTTTTCTCCGCCGTTCAGGAAGTGATTGACGGCGCAAAGGATCTGCAGGAGCTTTTCGACGGGCAGACGCCTTACGGCTCTCATGCCGTCGACGAACGCGCCGATGCCGTCAGGCGGCACGTCGGCTTCAAACGCCAGTTTTTTCAGTACGCCGTCACCGGTCATGACCTGCGAGGTCGGCCCGGCGACGATCCGGACATCAGGCGCGTTCAGCACGGCGTAATAGTGAAAATACGGCGTGCAGTAATATCCGACGTGCTCCGCGATCCCGAACAGTTCGTCTTTGTACAGCTCCGCCGGATCGCGGGGCAGAAACGCCGGAAAACTGCTGAATATCACTTTCCCGTCTCTGTATGCGCGTACCGGAACTCCCGAAATCTGCTCTATCAGCCTTGTGATATATCCGTAATCAAGTTTCATATCGTCCCCCTGATTTTTGTATTACTATTATACAATTTTTCTTACGAAAATGCAATACAAAATATAAAAAAACTGATATAATTATAAAAAAGTCAGGAGATCATACTGTGGACACAGAAAAAATACTCTCTGAAATGACGGTCGAGGAAAAAGCGGCGCTTGTTTCGGGAACCGATTTCATGTATACAAACCCCGTTCCCCGTCTCGGTATACCGTCGCTGTGCATGTCGGACGGTCCGCACGGACTGCGCATACAGAAAGAAGGCGGAGACAACGGAACAGGAAGGTCGGAGCCCGCGACCGCTTTCCCGACGGCGGCCTGCACCGCCTCCGGATGGAATCCGGAAAACCTTCGCAGAATGGGCCGGGCGATCGCGGAAGAGTGCAGACATTACGGAGTGCACACGCTGCTCGGACCCGGGGTAAACATCAAAAGAAACCCGCTCTGCGGCAGAAACTTCGAATACTTTTCCGAAGACCCGCATCTGGCGGGAGTCCTCGGCGCGGCGATGGTCGACGGAGTGCAGTCGGAAGGAGTCGGCGCCTGCGTAAAGCATTTTGCTCTCAACAACAGCGAAAACTACCGTTTTATGGGAAATTCCGTCGCAGGCGAAAACACAATCCGCAATCTGTATCTCAAACCGTTTGAATACATCGTCAGGCACGCAAAGCCGGCAGCTGTAATGTGTGCATACAACCGCGTCAACGGCACCTACTGCTCGGAAAACAAATGGCTTCTTTCAGATATCCTAAGGGATGAATGGGGCTTCGACGGAGTGGTCATGAGCGACTGGGGCGCCGTGCGCGACCGCGTGTCCGGCATCACGGCGGGACTTGACCTCGAAATGCCGGGCGACACGGCGTTCTGCCGCCGCAGAATCCTCGATTCCGTCGCGGACGGATCTCTTAAAACCGAGGATCTTGACAAAGCCTGCAGCAATATTCTCGAATGGATCGGCAGATACTGCAAACCGGAAGAGGATTTCCCGGTCGACTGGGAGGCACACCACGCGCTAGCCGCAGAAATAGCGGCCGACTGCGCCGTCCTTATGAAAAACGACGGCGTACTCCCCCTTAAAACGACTGACAAGGTGCATATAGCGGGAGAACTGTTTGAAAACATGCGCTATCAGGGCGCCGGTAGCTCCATGATAAACCCGACGTTTCTGTCGACACCGAAGGACGCGTTTGAAAAACGAGGCATAGAATCCGCGTCTCTCGATGAATGCAGCGCCGTCCTCGTTTTTGCCGGTCTTACCGACATGTACGAGTCCGAGAGCTGCGACA
>JAFZTO010000227.1 GCA_017618795.1 Clostridia bacterium
GAATTGCGGTAGACCCTGCGTAATCGTGAAATCCGAGTTGAGACAGCCATCCCCCACCCCAGATCCAATGAGCCTCAATCGGGTAGATGACAAGACTGATCAAGCCTGAATACACGCAGTAAGCGGCAAATTTTGTACGTTCGGCCATCGCCCCAGAAACGATTGTTGCCGTAGTCGCGCAAAAAACAAGATTAAAGACAAAATAACTGGCGTCGGTGAACCCGTCGGCGGGAGAAGCTATAAATTCTTTAAAATGCGTAAACAAATCAAGATTAGGTATTCCCACGAGCCCGAACAGAGTGTCTTCACCCATCATAAGCGTGTAACCGAGAAGCGAAAACACAACAGTCCCGATGCAAAAATCCATAAGATTTTTCATAATGATGTTGCCGGCGTTTTTTGCACGTGTAAAGCCGGTTTCCACCATGGCAAATCCTGCCTGCATCCAGAATACCAGCGCGGCACCTATCAAAAACCAAAATTCAACAGACATAACGATTAACCTCTTTCGGATATTTATTTAACGCTGAACAGAATATCCCCGTATGTCGGGAACGGCCAGTAACTCTTTGCCGTCAGAAGTTCCGCCTGATCGCACGGAACGCGCAGTTCGCTCATTTTCGGCAGAACGGTATCGCGGATAAGCTCCGATTCCCTGATTATATCGTCCACGCCGTGAAGAGCTATTACGGCATCTTCAAGCTCACCGGTTTTTGTTCCTATGCTGTCAGACAGCGCGGACAGTCTTGTGATAAGTTCACTTTCATACGTGCAGGGGAGTTCCGCGATGACAGCTCTCTTTTCCGAAACCTGCTTCGCGAGGTCGGCTGTAAAACGGACGACGGCAGGCGCTATGCGTTTGTGGACCATGTTTATCATCGTGTTTGCTTCGATCTGAACGGTTTTGCAGTAGTTTTCAAGCATTATGTCGCGGCGTGATCTCAGTTCGTCAACGGTAAACACTCCGAGAGAGGTGAGCATTCTTACGTTCTTTTCGTCGAGCAGATGCGGCATGCAGTCGGCCGTCGTACGATAGTTGAGAAGTCCGCGTACTTCGGTCGCTTCCTTTATCCATGATTCGTCGTAACCGTTTCCATTAAAAATAATACGGCGGTGATCCTTTATTGTATTTTTGATCATGTCGTGGAGCGCTGATTCAAAATCCGATGCTTCTTCCAGACGGTCGGCGTATATTCTCAGGCTTTCGGCGACTGCGGAGTTGAGCATGATGTTCGCGCATGCTATGGAGTTCGATGAACCGAGCATCCTGAACTCGAATTTGTTTCCGGTGAACGCAAACGGCGATGTCCTGTTGCGGTCTGTCGTATCGCGGTTGAATTTCGGAAGCACGTCAACGCCAAGCTTCATTACTGTTTTTTCCGTGCCTGTATACGGCACGTCGTTTTCGATCGCTCTGAGAACGGCGTCAAGTTCGTCCCCGAGGAAAACGGATATCACGGCGGGCGGCGCTTCGTTTGCACCGAGGCGGTGATCGTTTCCAGCGGTAGCTACGGAAATGCGGAGCAGGTCCTGATAGTCGTCAACAGCCTTGATCACCGCGCAGAGGAAAAGAAGAAACTGTGCGTTTTCATAAGGCGTGTCGCCCGGAGAGAGCAGATTCTGTCCCTCGTCTGTGGCTATTGACCAGTTGTTATGTTTGCCGGAGCCGTTTACGCCGGCGAAAGGCTTTTCCTGAAGCAGACAGACAAGCCCATGCTTTGCCGCGACACTCTGCATTATCTCCATAGTGAGCTGGTTGTGGTCGGTGGCGACGTTGGTCGTTGAGTATATAGGCGCAAGCTCATGCTGTGCGGGAGCAACCTCGTTGTGTTCGGTTTTCGCAAGAATGCCGAGTTTCCACAATTCTTCGTTAAGATCTTCCATAAACGCGGCGACGCCCGGTTTGATCGCTCCGAAATAATGGTCGTCGAGTTCCTGCCCTTTGGGCGGCTTTGCGCCGAACAGCGTGCGCCCGGTAAAGCGCAGATCGGGGCGTGCGTCATACATTTCTTTCGTAATGAGGAAGTATTCCTGTTCAGGCCCTACGGATGAGACGACACGCTTTGCGGTATTGTTGCCGAAAAGCCGAAGGATACGCAGCGCCTGCCTGTTCAGTGCTTCCATTGATCTCAGCAGAGGCGTTTTTTTATCAAGAGCGTGCCCGCCATAGGAACAGAAAGCGGTGGGAATGCATAATGTCTTGCCTTTTATAAACGCATATGACGTCGGGTCCCAGGCAGTGTATCCTCTTGCCTCAAACGTCGCGCGGAGTCCCCCCGACGGGAATGACGACGCATCCGGCTCTCCTTTGATCAGTTCTTTGCCTGAGAATTCCATAATAACGCTTCCGTCAGGTGCAGGAGAAATGAAACCGTCGTGCTTTTCCGCAGTAATTCCGGTCAGAGGCTGGAACCAGTGGGTAAAATGCGTCGCTCCTTTTGATACAGCCCAGTTCTTCATTGCCTCCGCGACGGCGTTTGCGACTCCGATGTCAAGTTCTTTCCCCTCGTCGATCGTTTTGCGGAGCGAGGCGTATACCTTCGCGGAAAGGTTGGCACGCATAACGCGGTCGTCGAATACGAGCGTTCCGAATGTGTCAGATACAGTTGTTTTCATAAATTTTTCTCCTTTTGTTCTTAAAAGAAAAGGCACCTCTCATGCATGAAAACACGAAAGACGCCATTGCCTTTGTTATTTGTATGATATTAAAAGAGAAAACGCCTTTGAACACTGCCTGCTCAAAGACGCCTTTGCCTTTCAACGCAAATATTATACAACTTTTTTTTAGCCTTGTCAAGGGTTTTGGAAAATTTTTTAAAAAATATTTCGAATCTAGGTTTTTTCATTTTT
This sequence comes from Clostridia bacterium, assembly GCA_017618795.1. GTDB lineage: Bacteria > Bacillota > Clostridia > Oscillospirales > CAG-272 > Colimorpha_A. Next base: position 2,851 of record JAFZTO010000227.1, read on the forward strand.
TCTATTGACAAAAAGGCTTCTCTGGTGTATAATATTTATGCTGATGAGCAATGGCGTTCATTTTTGCGCGTTTTTTCCGCGCATAAATGGGCGTTATTTCTTTTTGTCAGGAGGAGAGTGAACATGAATACTAAATTGGAAGGTGACGTGCGCATACCGTCGGGATGCGCTATTGCGGCCGCAATATCCAGGGATGGCAGGCGCATGACAGGCGGACTGATCGTCGAAGCAATGAAGCCGATGCACGACCGGTCGAACGGGCTCGGCGGAGGTTTTGCGGGTTACGGTATCTATCCGGAATATAGGGATCTTTACGCGTTTCATCTTTTTTTCGACTGTCGCGACACAAGAAAAAAATGCGAAGCGTTCCTCAGGGAGCATTTTGAAATAGTGCACAGCGAAATCATCCCGACACGTAAAATTCCTGAAATAACTGATAAGCCGATTATCTGGCGTTATTTCGCTGCGCCGCTTAAATCTGTTCTTGCGGAACTGCAGCTTGATGAAAAAGAGTTTGTCGCACGAACGGTAATGAAAATAAATGTGGAAATGAACGGCGCATACGTTTTTTCGAGCGGTAAGAATATGGGTACGTTTAAAGCCGTGGGGTTTCCGGAAGACGTAGGCATGTTTTATAAACTTGACGAGTACGAAGGGTACTGCTGGACCGCGCACGGCAGATATCCCACTAATACTCCCGGCTGGTGGGGAGGCGCACATCCGTTCACTCTTCTTGACTATTCTGTTGTACATAACGGCGAAATATCATCCTACGATGCGAACAGGCGGTTTATCGAAATGTTTGGCTATAAATGTACGCTGCAGACCGATACCGAGGTAATAACCTATATTCTCGACTATCTTGTGCGCCGTCAGGGTCTTACGTTGACCGAGGCGGCTAACGTAATTTCCGCGCCGTTCTGGAGTACAATCGACGGAAAAAACGATGAATACGAAAAGGAAAAACTGCGGTTTCTTAGAACGGTTTTCCCGAGTCTGCTTATCACAGGCCCGTTTTCCATTGTTCTCGGCTTCAACGGCGGACTGATGGCGTTAAACGATAGGCTCAAACTTCGTTCGATGGTCGTCGGGGAAAAGGGAGATATGGTTTACGTTGCAAGCGAGGAAGCATCAATACGGGTCATGGAGCCCGATCTGACAAGAATCTGGGCCCCGTCAGGCGGGGAACCTGTCATAGTGAATGTTAAGGAAGGTGCATTCTGATGGGCGTGGAATTTATATATCCTGAATTTGATGTGATCCGCGACTCCGACCGCTGTATCGCCTGCCGCGTTTGCGAACGGCAGTGCGCGAATGAGGTTCATTTATTCAGCGAGGAACGCGGCCGTATGATCAGCGATGAGACAAAGTGCGTCAACTGCCAGCGCTGTGTTTCGCTATGCCCGACGAGGGCGCTGAAAATCGTAAAAAGCGAATGCGCCCTTCGCGAAAACGAAAACTGGAGAAATGATACGATCAGGGAAATATACAAGCAGGCTAACAGCAGCGGCGTTCTGCTTTCGTCGATGGGCAACCCGAAACCGCTGCCGATCTACTGGGACAGGATGCTTATCAATGCCTCGCAGGTTACAAATCCTCCGATAGACCCGCTGCGTGAGCCGATGGAAACCAGGGTATTCCTCGGAAAAAAACCCGGTTTGATTAAAAGAGACAGCAAAGGCAGATTAGACTGTTCTCTTGATCCGCAGATCGAGCTTGCCATGCCGGTTATGTTTTCGGCAATGAGTTACGGTTCTATAAGTTACAATGCTCATGCTTCACTTGCACGTGCTGCGACGAATCTTGGAATACTTTACAACACAGGCGAGGGCGGTCTGCACGAGGATTTTTACAGGTATGGTAAAAACACGATCGTACAGGTGGCTTCCGGACGTTTCGGCGTACACGAGGATTATCTAAAAACAGGCGCGGCGATCGAGATAAAAATGGGACAGGGAGCAAAACCCGGTATCGGCGGACATCTTCCCGGCGCCAAAATAGTCGGCGATGTATCACGCACAAGAATGATTCCGGAGGGAAGCGATGCGATTTCTCCCGCGCCTCACCATGACATCTATTCCATAGAAGACCTTCGCCAGCTTGTTTTTTCATTAAAAGAAGCGACCGAATATAAACAGCCGATTATTGTCAAGGTTGCAGCGGTACATAATATCGCCGCAATCGCAAGTGGAATAGCACGGAGCGGAGCGGATATCATCGCAATCGACGGCTTTCGCGGAGGTACCGGAGCTGCACCCACAAGAATACGCGACAATGTCGGTATTCCGATCGAACTCGCGCTCGCCGCGGTCGATCAGCGCCTGCGCGACGAGGGAATAAGAAACAATGTTTCCATTGTGGCGGGAGGTTCTATCCGCTCTGCGGCGGACGTGGTTAAGGCCGTCGCGCTGGGCGCCGACGCCTGCTATATTGCCACGGCGGCACTCCTTGCTCTGGGGTGTCATCTCTGCCGTACCTGCCAGTCCGGCAGATGCAACTGGGGAATCGCCACACAGCGCCCGGATCTTGTCAGACGTTTGAATCCCGACACCGGCTTTCAGAGACTTGTCAATCTAATGACCGCATGGCGTCACGAAATCATGGAGATCATGGGGGGCATGGGAATCAACTCTATCGAGGCTCTTCGCGGGAATCGCCTTATGCTTCGCGGTGTAGGACTGAACGGGAAAGAACTTGAAATTCTCGGTATAAAACATGCGGGTGAATGATATGAAACGTGTTTACGTAAACGAAGACTGGTGCCTCGGCTGCCATTTGTGTGAATACAACTGCGCTTTCGCAAATTCCGGTATGCGGGATATGGTCTCGGCGCTTAAAGGTAAAAAGATTTTTCCGCGCATTCATGTTGAGGGCGACGACAAGATAACGTTTGCCGTTTCGTGCCGTCACTGCACAGACCCCGTCTGCGTCAAGAGCTGTATAGCCGGCGCAATATCACAGACAGACGGCGTCATAAAAATCGACCGCAGCAAGTGCGTCGGCTGTCTTACCTGCGTGCTGGTCTGCCCGTACGGCGCACTTGCTCCCGGTGAAAACGGAACGATGCAGAAATGCGAGCTCTGCCTTGAAAATGCATTAGGCGCTCCTGCCTGCGTCGCAGGATGTCCGAACAAGGCGATAGTTTATGAGGAGAGGAGCGACAGCTAATGAAAAGGTACGTGATAATAGGCAACGGCATTGCCGCGGCAGGATGCATCGAAGGAATACGCTCAGTCGACAAAGAAGGAAAAATAACGGTAA
>JAFZTO010000228.1 GCA_017618795.1 Clostridia bacterium
ATGTCCCGCTTATCGTAAAACCGGCAAACGGTACTTGCCTACACGTGCCCCGGAGAACCGGAGCATATACGATGCACAATCTGGATCTGGGACCGACGCTCATGGAACTAAATCATATTGACCCGAGCGGCACAGGGCTTCACGGGATCAGTTTTGCAGACGTTCTTTCGGGCACGTCCGGAGAACGAAATGAGGCGGTTTCTTCGCTGAATGGCGCACAGTTCGGGCTATTCACTCAGCGCTGTATCAAAACAGATCAGTGGAAATATATATGGAATGCCACGGATACCGATGAACTGTATAACTTGTGCGACGATCCGTGGGAAATCAATAATCTAATACACGAACCTGCCCTTACTGAAGTGATAGGATCGCTCCGGGCAAGATTGCTTGAGATCTTATGCCGGGAAGGAGACCCGTTCTGTCTGGTCAGCAGACAATGGGCGGCACAAATTCATCTGGAAGAAAATCTTAAAATATAAAACGGTGGTGATTTTTGATGGACGTACGGTTAAAAACGTTATTAAGCGTAGCACAAACGAAAAATTTCACGCGCTCGGCCAACGAACTAGCATTGACTCAGCCTGCAGTTAGTCATCATATCAAACAGCTTGAAACAGAATACGGGATCCGTATTTTTGAAAAGAACGGGAAAAATATTAGGCTTACCGATGCCGGAATGCGTCTCGTCGAATATGCCGAGAAATCCCGCTCGATAGAAAATACGTTCTTGTCCGATATTCGTGTCATGGCGGAGAAACCGTGTCACTTCTCAATAGGTGTAACAATAACCCTGGCAGAAAATATATTGTCAGGCATCATGGCAGTATATTGCCAGAAACATCCCGATCTGACGCTGGATATATATTGTGACTCCAGGAAGACTCTTATAAAAAAACTTATCGATTGTGAATTAGATTGGGTGCTTATCAATTATCCCGCGCCGGAAGGATTTAACGTATATCCGCTTTGTAAAGACAAAAGCCGTGTTATCGTATCGCCTGACCATCCTCTCGCAAACGAGAAAAAGATCACTTTTGAGCAGTTTAAAAAGGAAAAAATGATCCTTTGCTATAAAAATAATTATGCGATGCAGGTCCTGGATGAAGAACTTCAAAAAGGGTCACTCAGGGCAGACGATCTGAATGTCGTGGTCGAAACGAACAGCCTGAAAGTAATTAAAAAACTTGTCGAGGGCAATGTAGGAATATCGATACTGCAGGTAGCCGCCTGCCAGGCAGAGATAAACGAGGGCAAACTTGTTGCGCTGCCGCTGGAGGGTGTCAATATGGATCGCAGTATTCATTTCATTTGCCGTCCCGGATTTGCATATCCGGATCTGTTTCAAGAACTAAAAAATATCTATGAAGATATAAATTTTTGTAATACAAACTGCAACAAAATAGAATTAGACGCGGGAGCAGGGAAAAGTTAAAATTAACCTGCTTGGGGGGAGAGGATATGATTCTTGCCTGGAAAAAACTGTTTATTGAGAATTTTGATCCCAAGGAATACAGTGAATTATGCATTGAAATAATAAACAGTTTACCTGTGGAAGTGACGCTGACCCGTAGTCAGAAGATCGAAGAGCAGGCTTTCAAAGGGTATGACATTATTTGCCGCGACGGCGCTATTAATATCAAAGCGTCTAACGGTGAAATGTTATATCTTGCCCTTTCATACATCAGAAAATGTGAATTGTCCGATCGTACATATACTCTTGAGGAACTAAATACTGCTTTTGCTTTTCCGAAACGGGAACAATATATTCAGGATTGTTCCCGTTTTATTCCGGTCTGGAAGTATATTTGGACTCCGCCGTCATGGCTTCTGGACTATAGAGAAAAAGTAGAATCATTCCCTAAAAAGAACAGACCTTTTTGCTGGGCACATCGCGGAGGCGGCGATTATTATCCAGAAAATTCGATCGAAGCAATCATAAGTTCCATACAAATGGGTGCTGATATCATGGAACTGGATTTTCGGTATACAAAAGACAAACGGATCGTGCTGATGCATTGGAGTACCCTGCATCAGACTACCGACTGGGCATTAAAAAAAGGGAAAAACGGACTTCCGGAATCAGATAATTTAAGCGACTGGACATATGATGAATTAAGCGAACTCCGACTGAAGGCAGGCAGAAAATTCAGAGAAGGGTGCATAACTGAATATCAGATACCGACACTTGAAGAAGTACTGAAAGTATGTGACGGAAAAGCGTTTTTCATAATGGATAAGATGAATCCTGCAGAAGAATGGCCTTCGATATACAAAATCATATGCGAGACCGGATGTTACGAGGCGTTTTCTTTTGCATACAAAATGCCGGAAGATATGGTCGATTCGATCAGAAAAGAGATGCTGGAACGCTTCGGAAAGACCGGCCCGTATTTTTACACACGCAGACATGCAGGATCGCTGGAGCGTGAATGTATTTCCGAAGACGAAAAGCAAAAAGTGTTTAGCGAATTCTCTGCCGGTAGAGACACGGCGATAATGACAAATTATGTACAAGACCTGGTCGAGTATATTGACCGTAATTTCAAGGAGGGTTAAATTGTGATAAAACACCTGCTTAAAAGAATCTGTGCTTTGAGCCTGATAACAGCAATATTATTGACGATGCAGCTTTGCCCGATATTTGCTTCCACATCCGCGGAGGATCTGGAAATAGATATAGAAAAACTTGACGGTGAATCAAACGCGGTTACAGTTAGAAACGGATACCCTGATGCATTGTATAACGAAGGTCATTGGGTCCTTCAGGTGACTGCGTGCGGTTACATTTATCTGGGCAACATTGATCTTTCCAAATACGAAAAAGTCGTTATCAACGTGGGATCAAGTGCAAATGCGGTATTTAATAATTCGAGCGGAAAGGCATATCTTGCTCTAACGTCAAACGGACCGGTTGCATCCGGAAATAAAACGGAAGGCATCACGCCTATAGAAAGCGCCAAAATAATCGGCAAAGCAGAACTTACGGCGCCTCCGGGCCGCTGGGG
>JAFZTO010000229.1 GCA_017618795.1 Clostridia bacterium
GTTCCTGATCAGAATGCTGCCCAGGCCGCACGCGGAAGCTTCCCGCACAACGATGCCGTTGGTGTCGTAGGTGGACGGGAACACGAAAATGTCGGCGCAGAAATAAATGTTGCGCAGGTACTCGCGGTCGTGAACGGCGCCGGTGAAAACACAGTTCTCGCGAACGCCCATCTCTTCGGTGTATTTAATAATGTCGTCGAGGTCCGAGCCCGCGCCCACGAAGATCATTTTGAACTTGAAGCCGGCGTCCTTGATGATGCGGAGCGCGTTTATTGTGACGCGGTGGTTTTTGATCCACTTCATGCGGCCGACGCTGAGGAAGATCGCCTCGTCGTCGGGAAGGTTGTACTTGGCGCGGATCGTTCTGTAGAGCGCCTCGTCGCGGGGAAGCCTGGGGATGTCGACGCCGTTGGGCATGACCCGGTAGGGACCGTCGTAGCCCAGGTCGCGAAGGTTTTCGCCGGCGCCGTTGCTGACGACCCAAACCTCGTCACAGGCCGAGACGTTGGCGACGACCGCCTTGATAAGCGTCCGCTGCAGAGGGCGCAGTTTTAGCACGCGCTTTATGTCGAGGTCGAATTTGGTGTGGTACGTGAAGACGATCGGGACGCCGGTGATGCTGCGCAGCTCGCGGCACAGGTAGGACGAGACCATAGGGCAGTGGGAGTGAATAATATCAGGACCGAAGGTTTTGAGCGCGTCGATGGCTTTCGGCCAGAAAGGATAGCCAGCCCTGTATTCAACCGCCTCCCACAGCGGCATACTGGGATAACGCACAATCGGGAACGGATACTTTTCGTCCTCATTCCCGGGAAAGGAGGGGGTGGCGACGATTGCCGCGCCGTGCCGCTCCGTAATTATTTCCGCGTAATTCTTTATTGTGTTCGCCACTCCGTCGATCTGCGGCGGAAACGAATCGTTGGCAAGACATACCCTGAGCTCACTCAAGTCCGTGGCACCTCCCAGACAATGATGAAAAAACCGTTACGGCTTGTTCTCAACCATATTAAACCACTTTGCGCCGCGAAAATCAACCGTGTTCGCGCGCCGGACCGCTGATTGCGAAGGAGCCAAAGGAAGAGTTGGTCTAAACGGCGTTTACGTCCTGCGCGATGCGTGTAAAAAAGTCTGCAGACCAGACATCCAGTGACGCCGGATTCTTTATGAACGGGAGTACGTCCTGCCTTGCGTTCACGTAATCAATCGACGCGAAACGTTCACAAAGAGCTTCCTTTACGTTTTGAATTGTGAGAGATGTCCCGTCGGGAATAAAGCCGGAGTCTTCAAGCCGTGCATTAAGATGCTGGAGGTTCACCGGAATCTTCCGGCTGACGTAGAAGACAAAATCGTACAGATCGCGGCCCTTGACTCTGTTCTTCCATCCGCGGCAGAGCACAGCGTGTATCTTTCCGGCAAAAAGCGAAGGCGCGTCATAAAGCCCGACCTCGTAAGGTATCGGAAGCAGTCTGTACTGCTTTTCGTAACCGGCAAACGGCGGCGGGTTGGTATCGACTTCAACCTTTATCTTCACCGTTTCGTTCTCGGGGACAAGAGAGGAGATGCTTTCATCCGGATAGAACAGCAGAAGCTGCTCGCGCGTGTTTCCTTTAACAAAAGCCGACTGAACAAACGACTCCTTTGTTTTCGCCTTCACTTCCGCCTTAAGGTTAAGCCCGTATGACCTAACCTCGTTCTCCAGCGCCGGAAGGTATGCGGACAGATCCAAACCATCGTCCGGTTCCTTCAGGGAGAAATCCAGGTTTTCGGAAAAACGGTCAAGTCCGTAGAAGATACGCAGGGCCGTGCCACCGTAAAAAGCGGCGTGCTTGAAGAAGTCGGTACGCGAAAGACTGCAGAGTACTATTTCCTGTATGATTTCCTTCATGGCGTTCTTTCTGTCGTAATCGGAACGGAGCTCGTATCCGGAGAGCATGGAAGCAAGTATGTTATTCACCGTTAACATCCTTTCTGATCAGAGATCTGAGAATCTTGTGATTGGCACAGCGGTAATGCCCCGCAAGTTCGAACAGTTTTTCAAAGTCAAGTCCGGCAAAGGCGTCCACGTCTATGCGCAGGTCGTCGAAAAGCATAGCCGAAAGCTCGGTTCTGTTCCTGCACGGAGGAAGTTCATAGAGCTTGTCGCAGAGCGCCTTTTCGGGTGATGCCAGCAGGTATCTGTATCCTTTCTCGGTGAAGGCCTCGACCTCCAGGGGAAAGACTTCCGCCGGCACGTCCCGGTATGTGAAGGTTCCGAAATGGTTTGTATACCGCTTCTTCTTTCCGGTTTCAAACGTTGCCGACGTGAAAGCGTACACCGCTTCCGGAATCAGGCCGTACCGGGCCAGCGCAAACTCAAAAGACAGATACGACGGGCCGTTAATAATAAGCGCAAGGCAGTATCCGGGAAGAGATCCGTCGGTTTCATATATTCCTCTGTTCCTGACAAGCGGATACAGAATCCCGTTGTTGCAAAGACTCTGAATTTTGGACTTTATGTTTGAGTAATTCTTCAGTTCATCGTGAAGAATGGAGACAGTCTTTATCATATTTTCACCTCCGGGTACAATTTTACTATACTCCGTGGCGAAAATCAAGCGTTTTTGGAGGAATTTCAAATTGCTTTTCAAAAGAGCGACCTCTTGACAAGCGCGAAAACATTTGATAAAATATAATATCATCAAATGCGTTTGGAGGGCAAACCGGTGGACTACAACTATCAGGAGGCTATGAAGCTTTCAAATCAGCTTTGCTTTCCGCTTTATGCCGCCGCGAGAAGCGTAATTAACCTCTATACTCCATATCTGAAACCGCTCGGGCTCACATATACTCAGTATATCGTGCTTCTCGTCTTGTGGGAGAAAAAGACCGCGACGGTCGGTGAACTGTGCGATACGCTGATGCTCGACAACGGAACTCTGACTCCGCTGCTGAAAAAGTTGCAGACCGCAGGGTATATCGACAGGCGCAGAAGCGAGAAGGACGGCCGGGTCGTTGTTATTTCCCTAACAGAAGCGGGAAAGGACCTTCAGATTCAGGCAAGAGATATTCCGCTCAAGGTCGGCAGCTGTCTTGATCTGCCTCAAGAAAA
>JAFZTO010000230.1 GCA_017618795.1 Clostridia bacterium
CCTTCTGCCGACTCTTCCGAACATGATGTCCGGACTCGTGAAATTCGACCCCAGAAGGCGGATTTTCAGTCCGTTAAGCACAAGCTGATATTTAAATTCGAAATTGTCCGGCGCGCCTTCGCAGTCCGTCCACTCTATTCTGCGGAAGGCAGTGTGCGTTTCGTAGCTGTCCGACCCGTCGATTTCGACCCTGACGTCATACAGCGGCTGACTCCCGTAGCCGTTCGGCCACCAGAGTTCCCTGTCGCCCACGTACAGCGTTGCCGACAGCACACCGTCGCCCCTGCCGACTTTGAAATTTCTGCGGTATTTTTCTCCGTCAAACGCGTAAAATACGGTAACCGGTTTTTCCGAAAGCGAATTGTATTCGATGTTTACCGTAACGCTTGCGTTGCACGCCTTTCCGGAAACAAGTTCAAAATCCGGCTTGATCTGCACCCAGTCGATCCTCACGTCGTCGGTTATGCGAAGAGAGACGTCTTTCCAGATGCCGAGCGTGTACATGTTCGACGCCCAGTCGTACGACAGGTTCGCGGGACTTTTAAGCCCTTTGAGCGTGCGTCTGATAAAGTTGTTGCCGGCCACAAAATGCTCGGGAGTGAACGCCGCGCTCTGCTTTCCGTCCGACCCGACGATATATTTCTGGAACTCCGGAGGCATGTGCTCTATCCGCACGTATAAGGTATTGACTCCTTCTCTGCAGACGCCCGACACGTCGGCCCAGAATCTCTCAAAGGCTCCCTTGTTGTGACAGACCTTTACGTCGTTGAGCCAGACGTCGCATTCGTAGTCGACTCCTCCGAAATCAAGCGTCAGTCTTCTGTTCGCCTGTTCTCCGGTCAGTTCAAACTCCTTTTTATACCACCAGTCGCTCATCGGAACGGCATACCAGCGCTCGTCAATACCGCCGTACCTGAACGGGGGGAGAACGCCGTTGTCCTCGATGTCTCCCTGGATGTTGCCCGGCACTGTCGCGTCAAGGAATCCGGAAACGCAGGATCTGATGTAACCGTAACCGAGATAATCCCTGTCCTCGTGTATGTGCCACCTGCCGTTTAAGGAAATTTTCTCCATCTGTTATCTCAGCTGATCGGCGAGACTTTCAAGCTCCGCCGCGACTCCGGTCTTGACGGAATCGATTATTCTGTGGTAGTTGAGAGTTCCGTCATATATTCCGCTCTTGACCACTCCGATGATTCCGCCTATCTGCGACACAATGCCGAAATCGATGAATCTGTTTGCGCGGATGTATTCGTTCATCATCTCGTACGACGCGTCGTCGCGGAGATATTTGCCGTACACCGCGGAATTCAGGAATTCGGGCACCACAGTTTTTTCGGAATAGTAAGCCAGAGCCTCGAGTATCGCGCTCACCTTTTCGGTTGATCTGCCCCATGAAGGAACGGCGTTCATCGAGGTTGCCCAGTAATGGACCATGGAAATGTAGTTTTTCTGATTCTCATTGTACTTCGGGACGGGAACGACTCCGAACTCCCCGTTCATGTCGCGGAGAGTGGAGACCGCCTTGAGGGTCTCGTGGAAGAACATTGCGCGGTTGTCCGCAAACATCCGCCTTCCGTACTCGCCGTCGGTCGAATACTGCGTGTTGACCGACTGGTCGTGCGAATCGAAAGCGTTCCCTTTGATGCATAGCGCCATGACCTTCGACATGGCTTCGTAAATGCTGTTTGACGGGATCTGCAGCTGGGGCAGATCGTCCGAATCCTTCTGAAGCACCGAGAAACCGACGCCGTAAAGCATGCCGAGAATGTGGTCCGACTGGCCGGCGGTGCCCCACTGGTCAGCGTCGGTCATTTTCCCGTCGTCGTTTATGTCTCTGGTGAAATCCTTCTGATACTCCGTGTACCTGTCTATGGTCCACGCGCCGTCGCGCACGAGCTTGTACGGCTCGTTGACGTCATATCCGAGATCCTCGAACACTCCCATATTGTACGTGACCACCCACGTCGCGTAATAAGACATCAGATTCATGGAGCTTACGGCAAAAAACCTGTGACCCGCAAGAGTCAGGTTGCCGTTGAGCTCGGTGTCCCACCAATTCTGCGTAAAGTCATTGTACGGAAGAGAATTCATATCGAGGAGGTTTCCTTCAATAGCCGCCGTATACAGTCCGTACTGGCTGTTGACGTATACGTCGTAGGACAGATCTCCGGATTCCGCGAGCTTGCGTATCTCTTCCGTGAGAAGATCCACGGAAATGAGCGTCTGTTCTATCTCTACTCCATACTGTTCCTCGACCTTCATGTTCCGGTTGAGGATGGCGTCAGACACGCGGTCGGTCGTGTCAGGCTGGAATACGTCTATGCAGTCCCATTCGTTTCCCTGTCCCCTGACGAGGAAACTTATTTTTTCGCCGTCGAATCTTATGTCCGGAAGGGACGCGGTAACCGGTACGCTTTCCTGTCCCGAACCGCTCACGCCCGGATTTTTCCCGTTCCCGGAACAGGAAACGGCGGCGAAAACAGCCGACAGCACAACAAGCAGACAAACGGTTTTACACAAAAGTTTTTTCATTTTTTCCCCTTTTTCTTGACTTTTTCAGAATTGTATGATAAAATAATAATGATCGGAAATGATCGGAAAGGTGATTGATTATGGAAAGAACGTACGGAATTCTGGATCTGCTGCGCCGCAAAAAGCAGGTATCCGTCAGAGAGATATGCGATACCCTGTACTGCTCCGAGGCGACTGCGCGCCGCGACTGCAGAAAACTGGAGCTGATGCAGCTGGCGAAGAGAGTGCGGGGCGGAATAGTTCTCGTCGAAGGACCGTCGGTGGATTTTTCCGCCGCGTACCGCAATGTGACCAATACCGACAAGAAAGACTATATCTGCAGCATAGCGGCCGATTTCGTGGGATCGGGAATGTCTCTTTTTCTTGACGCGTCGTCAACTTCGCTCAGACTCTGCAACTATCTCGGCGGCCACCAGAATCTCACCGTTGCGACAAACGGAATCGACGCCGCCCTTATGCTGAACAACAATATGAGCATCGAAAGCTTTGTGCCCGGCGGACTTATGAAAAAGGGGACGCACACGATCCTCGGCGGATCGGCCATAAGCTTTATTGACGGACTGACCGCTGACATAGCGTTCATTTCATGCCGCGGAATAAACAGGTTCGGAGCGTATGACGCCGATCCTCTTCAGAAGGAGATAAAAGCCGCCATGATGCGCAACGCAAAGAAAACCCTTCTGCTGTGCGATTCGTCGAAATTCGGTCAGACCTTTTTCCACAAGCTTTGCGAATGGAGAAAGATCGAGGCTGTCATAACCGACGTCCGTCCGAGCGACGATTTTATGGAAGCCGTAACGTCCGAAGGCTGCGAAGTCCTTTACTGATTCAGAATCGCGACCGCTCCTTCGTAATTCCCTTCCGCAAACATGGCGACCGCTTTGTCGTAGTCTGATTTCTGCTGATAAAGCTTTGTCGTCACCTTGCCGGAAAGAGCCTGTCCCTGTATTCTGCCGTAAGCGGTCATAAGCGCGATACGGGCCGCTTTCGCCTGTGTCAGAGAAGCAAACAGTTCGTCTCCTTCGCTGACCGACACGGTAATGTGGGCGTATCTCGCTCCCTGAAGCCTGATTTCCACTCCTTTGTCCGTCAGCGACGCTCCGGATACCGTGAACGTTTCCTTTCTGCCGTTCTCATGCAGAACGGTCACCGTGTATTTTGAATCGGCGCGCAGATCGTGGAAAACCACGTTGAACGTCCTTGTTTCCGCGAGCGGATTGAACGCGAGGAAGGTTCTCTTAAGACCGCTCGCAAGATCGTATCCCGCGTCGACTATATCGGTGTTGACGACCATCATGTCGGCGCTGTCCGCCTCCGCGTACGCTTCGAACATGAGATACGCGTACATGATCGTGCACGACATGTACTGGTTTGCGCCCTGATGCGACGGGTTGGTCGGAATTTCAAGACTGTAGTACGCTTCGGGTGTGAAGAAGGCAGTTACCGCCTTCTGGTAATCCGCAGCGCCGTTTATTACCTTCGGGTTCCAGCTCGCGCCGGAGAACGAGAAGGCGTTTTTCCTGAAGAGGTTGTACGCCTTAAGCAGCGCCTGCGACACTTCGCGATCCGTGTTCTTGAGCTCCATCAGCATGGGAAGATATGTCTGAATGGACTCCCACGGGCAGGTGGTGTCCGTCTTTGAAAACGCGTTGAAGAACGATATGGAGCTGAGCGCCTGATCTATCGGATCGGAATCCACCGCGCTTTCGTACCACTTCATCATCCTGAGAGTCAGATTTCTTATGTCGTTTGCGTAGGCTATGTATTTTTCGTCTCCGGTAAACCTGTATATCCACTGGCAGGCAGCCACGCCGTACGCGACGGAGTTGACCTCGTTGACGGGAAATTCGTACGGATCGGTATAATACTTCTGCTTAAGGTCGTTAACGTAATACTCAAGTCCGCCGAACAGCGTATCCATCTGCGTTCTGGCCTCATCAAGGTAATGCTGCTCGCCGGTAATCGAGTACGCGTAGCACATGCAGTAGGCGTAAAAACCGCCGGACCATGCCTCCTGGACCGCTCCGAGAGACGTCTCGTCTATGCTGAGGGCGGCTTTTTTGTTTTCAACGTCTATAAGCTGAGGCTGAAGGTATCCCGTGTTCTTCGCGAGCTCTTCGAATCCGTCCATGGCTATTATGAATTTGCCGCCGAGCGCGGGATTGAAATCCGCGTTGTCGGAAAACTCTCCCGCCCAGAGCGAACAGTAGTTCATCGTATAGTTCTGGAAGGTGAATTCCTTTCCCTTCCCTTCGTATCCTTCATACGGATCGAACGAGCGGTAAATTTTCGCGGTGTTGTCGAAATAGGCGAGAAGCCCCGTTCTCGTTTCGTCTATCAGAGCCTTCTGAGACGCGTCCGGATAGAGTCTCTCGACCAGGATCCACGGGATGAGGCAGTTGTTGTTGCAGTTCCAGTCGCCGAAATGCGACTTTTTTTCTCCTTTGACCGAAACGTATCCGTTTCTCTGAAGAAGCCTGCTCACTTCCGAACCGGTAATCAGCGGACCGTCGACGAAAGTCCCGCCTTTTCTTACCCCGTTCCACGAATAGGTCACGTCCTCGGTCATCAGACCTTCTATTATTTTTTCGGTGTAGTGCCTGTAAGTGAGCGTTCCGTCGACATAGTTTTTCGGATTTCCGCTGTCCGACGACAGCGCGTAACCGAACGCGCCTACCTCGGCGGAAAGAGCCTCGAGCTTGGTGGGAACCTTTTCCACGGCGTCCGCAAAGAGATAAAAATCGAATTTCACTTCTCCCGCGGCTATGTACTTCCCTTTTCGTGAGATGCGCAGATCCAGCCCGCAGCCCGTCATGCCGTCTCTCGAATCAGTCCGGACCTGACACTGGTTGAAGCGGGCTATCCCGGAAGAAGTGAACCATTTCATGTCGGTCACGTCGAAATAGACCGCCGACGCCATCCCGTCTGTGTACATGTAGCTTGCCGGGAAACCGCTGTACCAGTAAACGGTATCCTCGACCGTCTGGTAGTTCGGCGTCTCCTGGTTGATTGAAACGAGATCGGACGGCTTTCCGTTTCTCCAGAGCATGGCGACAGGTCCGTAGTCGGTTATTTTCAGAGCGGATTTGAATCTGTTTACAACGGAGAAATGTATCAGCGGATTCCCCGTGTACACGGACACGCGGATCTCGACGTCGTAGCCGTATTTGGAGTTTCTGCCCGTCAGCAGAAGCGTTTTCTGCAGATCGGTATCCGTTTCAAGAACGCATGAATCAGGCAGAACATTGAAATCCGCGCCTTGGATCAGCGGCTTTCCGCTGTCGAAAAAAGGAACCCACGCCCCGTTTTTCAGGACGTATGTAGTCAGAATATATTCTCCGGCTTGGTTTTTCTCAAACGCCGCCCTGCTGTTTCCGGTCGTCAGCGACGCTACTCCGTCGGACGTTTCCGCCGAAATCGCTATAGCTTCGTCGGCGCGGTAAACGTATGTTCCCGACACTCCGCTTATGTCCGTATATATCTTTTCCGGAATGTCCGTATCGGTTGTCTTACCCGGCGCGCCGCCGTGCGAACACGAGAAAGCCAAAATTGAAATCACTATCGTCACCCCAATGAAAAACAGTATCGGGAAACGTCTGTCCATGTTTCATTCTCCTTCGGTAAGTTTAACCGCGTAATCGAGCGGAATGCCGTCGTAGGGAACGAACCTGCGCCAGTATTCCACGGAGGAGCGGATGCTGTTTAAAATGTCGCCGTTGTAGGCGGTGTTGGGATAAAAAAGCTCAAGCGTCAG
>JAFZTO010000231.1 GCA_017618795.1 Clostridia bacterium
AAACGCGCCCAGATTAAAAACAGATTAGAACTCGCTGACGTCAACAGAGAAATCTCATATTATATGACTATGCTGATCGATGAGAATTATGCAAATGACATGCGGATGTATTCCATCTCGGGTTGGGTAATTGCGAAATATAAAAAAGCGGTCGCAAAAACGCAGCAACTGACAAAGAAACTTATTGATAAAATGGCTGTAAACGGTTCTGTCCGCAATGTCCTTTCAGTTATCGAACTTGCAGTGTATTATGTTTTTCTTGCGGTAAGGGTGATTTATTTTAATTTAAGTTTTGCTGATTTTACAATGGTTCTTACCGCGCTGAACACGTTTTCGACGCAGGTAACCGGAATTGCCGGCAATATCATTAATCTGGCGGAAAACTCAGTGTATATTGAGGCATACAGAAAATTGATTCAGACGAAAAACTCCATTGCGGTTGACAATCAAGGAGTTAATGCTGATCTGATAACAGACACAGGCACTGTATATCGTATAGAGAATATGTGTTTTCGATATCCCGGAAATAACCAGTATGTGCTTGATAATGTCAATCTTACTGTAGAAAAGAACAAATTCTATGTTATTGTCGGCGAAAATGGCGAAGGAAAAAGCACTCTGTGCAAATTGCTGTGCCGTCTTTATGATGTATCAGAGGGGAAAATTCTGTACAACGGAACAGATATTAGATCTATTGATTTCAAAAGTTACAGAAACAAAATAGGGATCGTATTTCAGGATTACAAATACTATGCTTTGTCGATCGCGGAAAACGTGGCGATGAACGAATATGAAAACACCGGCGAATTGCGTGCAAAAGTGTACGACGCACTTTGCAAAGCCGGTTTGAAAGAGAAAATTGATTCACTTCCGGGCGGCATCGATACAAAACTCGGCAAAATATTCGATGAGGACGGAGTGCTGCTGTCAGGGGGAGAACTGCAAAAACTAGCTCTCGCACGGGTTCTGTTCAAAAACCAGCCCATAGTGATTCTTGATGAGCCTTCATCTGCACTGGATGCATTTGCTGAAGATGAATTAATAAGAGCATTCAACAGTTCTTTGAAAGGGAAAACGGTTTTCTACATTTCTCACAGACTGTCTGTCGCAAAATATGCTGATGAGGTTGTATTTATTCATAATCACACTGTTGAGGCTGTCGGTACTCACAGCGATTTAATGGTAAAATGCAAAAAATATGCCGAAATGTATAATATTCAGGCAAAACATTATATCGGCGATTTTGCGTCAACGTCCTCTTTCTCATCAATCAGTTCGGATATGCTTGAACCATGAAAAGCAGAGTCATTAAAACAATTACATGTGTGTTCCTGGCTGCTTTTGCGGCAGCCGTTGTTTTCTTTGCATTTCAGCTTTATAACCTGAACAAGCCGCTTGACGACGTCGGAGCGGAGTTTGAAAAATACACGTGCCCGGATGCTAACCTGTTTTTTGAAAAAGGTTATTTTCAGTCGGCGCTCGGGCTGATCTACAACTTCCGTTATTCCGCAAATTCGGAAGCATGCGTAACGTGCTGGCGGATACGGGGCGTCGGTACAGACAAATTCATCGGAATTGTCGTCCGCACCGGAACACCTCCGATGGGGTACACAGAGCCCTACGTTCTGAAAAGTTCCGACACCGGAATCAGTCCTCTTTATGACTGGTCTGTTAAGAAAATACGCCTGTTGTCAGACGGCGGGAGCGTTGTTTGCAAAGATAACGAAGCCGTTATAAATGATGTAAGATCGTGTGCCGTAGCGCAGAGCGAAACGCCGCGTTATTCATATTCCGACCGGACGTATAAGCTTCGGATTGACTTTAAGGAATGCAAAAACATTTACTGGCAGGCCGATGTTATTGCGGTATCTCCCGATGAAATATACCTGAGAATGCGGGCCGATCCCCATACGGAAAGAAACGAAAACAGTTACAGATATTCGGCTGTTCCAAACGATTCGAACTTGTTCGATTATATTATCAGGGCTATAAACCAGAATGAACAGAACCATACTTCATCTGATGTTGCAAAAGTTTATGCATTCGTACCATTTATGGAGGCGAACAATGCGACGAATAATAATTAAAATTATTTGTTTGCTCTTTGCAGTATTATTTATAGCTTCATTTAACTCATGCTCCTTTAAAAATCAGGATAACGCGACTTCGGAAATTGTTTTTTGCAAGAATGGTTATATTTCTGAATTGCAATACGGACTGTCGGGGTACAACGTTTTTCATACGGGAATTACCATTTTTGGATTGAATATGGATCCGCCTGAACATTTTAACTGCCTGCTCAGAACGGATGGTACGCTTTCTGATTTCTCATATGGTTCCAAATCACAGTTTGAGAAACGCGAAAAATACGAATTAAAAATCCGAAGAAAAATTTCAGACGGCGACTATGGCGAAGAGATTCGGGAATGGTACAATTCATTCCAAAATTACGATACACACGGATTCGAGCAGTTTGGTTTTGTCAGATTGCCTGACTCCGCATTCATAATTATACAGTATATGGCGGAACTTACTACGGAAAACTATCTGATTAAAGTCGACACGGATTTTAATGAGCTCCATGTTTGCTGTAAGTTTATATACAACAATGAGGATAAACCGATAAGCAGTCAATTAATTTCTGTTTTTGACGGAAACATCTGTATTCAGAATTTTGTCTGGTTTGACTTCAATCTTACAAAATTAGAATTACCGCCTTACCGGATACCGGATTTGAAAGAAGAGAAAAGCAACGCGGAAGAATGGCTTATATCAAACGGGTATGGTCAGATTGCCGAATCTGTTTATGAACACCCAGGTTCTTTCTTTTTCCGAAAAGTCAATGATACATGTTACTATTCCTTTCTTGCTGCAAAGCCGGAAGGCGGGGAGGGCTTTAACAGGTATTTTTGTGAGTTTAAAACTGACGGCGAACTGCTTCGGATAATATGTTGCAGTGATACCGGAGCTCAGTCTGTGGTTTTGCTGTCAGCAGACAGCTCGCAGGACGACTGGTTTGAAATATAATATGTAAGGCACTGGCGGTGATTGCGATGGAAATTATTATGGCGGTCAGGCGCGGGGAATCTGCCAGGAAAGAATTTGACGTCTCTTTCAGCGGGACGGTCTCATGATGAAAAAATGTATTGCTAAAGGAGAAAAAATCAACATGTGTAAATTATCAAAAAAAGGAACTGTCCTTGTAATAGTTGTTATCCTCTTTATGTTGCTTTCGATCTGCCTTTTTGCCAGCGACAGCTTCAGATATGACTTGACCAAATTGCTTACCGGTCAAAGGCATAACGACAAAATACTGAAAAACGCAACCGATTCGTTCGTTTCGGAGCTTGAGAAAACAGAAGGGGTCAGCATTCTTGAAGTTCATTCAGTCTGCGGTAAACTTAACGGGAACGGAAACGGAATGAATTATTTCGGCTGCGTCCTTGCAAGGGTCGAAAGGCCGGAGACGCTGAGGAGCATCTGCTCCGGCGTTCAGAGCAAGGACGAAAGGTTCGAGGTCGTCGACTGGTATCTGCCTGAAGGAAAAGTTATCGACACAGAGTACGTGGAGCGGTCAAAATTCAGCTTCGACCTCGATATTGACGAGACAAACGCGGACGTGTTCTGCATTTACTTTTATGACAGCGGCAATCCTAAGTCAAACGAATGGGACCCGAGGGGGCACTGAAAATACACATAACCGGGCGGAACGCCGTACGCGGCGTTCCGCTTTTTTGGATTTTCTGTTGCATTACGGGGTAAAAAGTGGTATAATATAATAAAGAAGAAAGTATAACGCTGTTCCGGCCTTCGCCTGTGCGTCCGCCGGCCCGGAAAGGAAGCGGGAAGAGCTCTTTAAAAAGGCTTTTTGTCCGCGTTTGACAATGAGAGTAACGGTATATGACATAGCGAGGGAGCTCGGAATAGCTCAGGGCACGGTCAGCAAGGCCCTGACCGGAGGCGCTGGGGTCAGCGCGGAGCTGCGCGAAAAGGTGCTTGAAACGGCGCGGCGCATGGGCTACAGATACAACAGGTACGCGCGCTCACTTGCGCGCACGCCGATACGCATCGGAATAACATACCCGGACGTGTGGCACGAATATTACAGCCGCATTACAAAAGGCATTGACGAGGAGATATTCAACCTCGAGGACTGCAACGTTTCGGTAACTATCGAGAAATTCTCGTCCCTTTACGGCGACGACGAAATGGCAGAGATAATCGACCGTTTCATAGCCGCCGGAGACATAAAGGGCGTTCTGCTTTTCCCGTCTTCCACGGTCTTCAGGCCCGAGATTTACAGGAGGCTTGACGAGGCGGGAATATCCTACGTTGTCGTGGCAAACGAGATAGAGCAGAAGGACTGGATACCAAGCGTTCACATAGACGCGGAAATGTCCGGCAGACTGGCGGCGGAGGCTCTGTCACTTTCATTGCGGGCCGGAGAGGAGTGCGCGGTCATCGCGGGAACCATGGAAAACCGCGAGCACATGAAGAAGACGAAGGGTTTCGAAGCGGGAGCGACAGAGCGAGGCCTTAACTACATCGGCGCGTACTGCTCGATGGACGATCCCGCGCTGGCGTACGAGACCGCCGACCGCCTGATAAGCGAGCACCCAGGCGTGAAGGGAATATACGTGGCATCCGGCAACTCGCTCGGAGTGTGCAGATGCATAGACGAAAAATACCGGGCAAGAGACATTAAGCTGATAGGCACGGACATATTCGGCGACATCGTTCCGTATATAGAAAACGGCATAATGACGGCCACTATATATCAG
>JAFZTO010000232.1 GCA_017618795.1 Clostridia bacterium
CAGTGTTGTAGAAGGCGTCAAAAGACTCATAATCGTTTTTAAATGCGTCCATATAAGCCTTATACTCGAGCCAGTCCTGCTCCGATCCTCCGTTCGCTTTAAGTGCGAGTTCGGGATCTTTAAGCAGATTTTCATACTGTTTATAGTCGATTCCCGCCTGGGAAAGTCCCCAAAGAATCGCTTCTTTTACAATCTTAGTCTTAAACTCGTTAAAAGCGTTTTTAAGGTACGTCAACCCGATTTTTTCAAGTATCCAATCCTGTGTCTTTCCGATAGCCCTTGAAAGGTCGACGATTATATCCGGCGCCGGCGAGGCGTATTGTCCGTAACTGTCGAGCCATGTGTTCAGCCGGTCAGTGACGATTTGTATGTCGCTCTTGCCGTTCGCACCCGTGAGAAAATCATGAGCTATATCGTCGAATGTAACAATTAGTTGGTAAGTTGCAGTGTCAAGGTCCTCGATCCAGCGGTCGCAAAACTGAACGATCTGCGGAATCGGAACCGTAACAGATGGACGGTTTTCTTCGGCGAATTTGTAAAGCTTGTTACGGAGCTCCACCAGATACTTATACTGGTACATCATGCCGCTGGTGTAATTCGAGTAAATAGTCGCAGGGCCGTTCCTGGCCGTACCGTTATATATCCACGTGTTGACAATGAATTTCTCAGGAGCCGAAACTCCGGTGCTGCCGAGGCGGTAACCTATCTGGCCGTCCATATAGGTTTCTTCAGCCATGTGCCTGATTATATAATACAACTTGTCAATGTCCTGAGCCGCTTCGGAGTATGCCGGATATGCGCCTCCCGCGAACGCGTTTATGAAGTCATGGCCGAACTGGTCACCCGCGTAGTGAACCGCCATACCGAGAGTAAACGCCAGCGCCTCTTTGCGCGCTTCACTGTCCCTGGGAAGGGAGTTAACGGTGTTGACAAGCTCGTTCAGCCAGTCACCGACGCCGATTCCCGCGTTCGCGTCGTAGGGGTGAATGTACGACTGCCCGGTCAGCATGTCAGGATAGAAATCCGGACCAAGCGCGCCGGCGCGGAACGCGTCAGGATAGCTTCTGAGCGCCAGCAGGTACTCGGGTGGAACAGCATAATTTGCGCCGTCCACGTAGAGATATCCGTCGTATGCGTCGTTGAGAAGAATGTTCGCGCTGTAGCCGTGCGTTTTTGTTTTCCATGCTTCCGCCTTTTCGGGCACAAGGAAGGCCAATCCCACAAGAACCGCCACCAGAAAAACAAACAAAACCAGTTTCCGCAGAATTTTCATGATCGTTTTCCTTTCTCTGAAACAAATCAGGCATTTTGCTGCCTCGGCCGGACCCCGCCGTATAACGCATATCAGCCCGCATTTATCTGCGGGTTCGCATCTCGGATATTGACTGTAAAAACCTTTAATGCAGTGAACGTTTTCGGCCCGGAACCGGTTTTATCGAACTGCAATCAAATTATATACGTGAATAACCCTTGCCGCATCACCCTAAAGGGTAATTTTTCGGATAATTTAAGAAATACATGAATGAAAAATCGCGGAAAGGACTGTTTTACCCTTCCGCCATCGTTTTTGACCCATTTCAGCGAAGCATGTCGATAAGTCGGCTCCGCCGGTCGATATTCATTTTCTGGAACGCAATCTTGAGGTGGTGCTTGACGGTGTTCTCTGAAATGAACAACGCCTCAGCGATCTCCGCGTTCCTGAGGCCCTTCGCCGCAAGCTCCGCGACCTCCCGCTCCCGCGCCGTCAGCTCTTCCCGGAGTTCGGGGACCTCCTCGAGCATCTCGAAAATGTGGCTCTCGTCGGCCCTCGTGTACCTGATGTCAAGCGCCTTTATCTCGCGGATCGTCTTCGCGTGTTTGGAAGCTATCTGCGGCATCAGGAAAAGCACCTGGAAGTACTTCCTGAAACATGCAAGGAAAGTGTAGTTTTTGTCCTGACCTGCAATGGTCAGCGACTTCTCGAGATACTCCGCCGCCCTGAGCGGTCTTCCTATTGCAAGGTAACCCAGCGCCAGCCCGCAGTACATAAAATTCTTCGTCGAGACCGAAATAAGCCTTCTGTCAAGCTGAAGCGCCGCCTCAACCGACGCGATCGCCTGCTTGTACTCCTTCTTTAAGAGCAGATCGGTGATTCTGCAGGTCTTTATCATGAAATTAGTGAACGTGAGGTCCGTCAGCGAATCCGCCTCACCCTGCGTCCACAGCGCACTCCTTCCGGTCTCCATCATAAGCCCGAGCAGATATCCGCGGACCGTTTCGACCATGTACGTACCGAGCGTCCGCCCGCGCAGGAACGAATAGCTCTGGGCCTTGTTCTCGAGGTAGTCGACGGCTTTCTGAAGACCGACCATATCAGAGCGGTAGATCGCGTTTATACCGAGAAGGAGCGCGGCGCCGTAGGTCGCGGTGGCGTTCCCGGACTGTTCGGAAAGGAATGCCGCCTGGTAAGCCTGGATGTCCGATTCTTCAAAACGGCCCTGAACAGATAACGCCTCGCCGCGGTAAATTTCAGCCGCTCCTGCGCCGTGTCCGTTCGTGAGACGGTTGTATATCTTCATCGCCGCCGCCAGCTTGTCGGCGGTTTCCAGCATTTTACCCGGTTCGTTGTAGAACAAATACCACATTGAGGCGCAGCCGAACATGAAAGGCTCTTCCTTAATGAAAATCTTGGAAGGCGCAGTCATCAGCTTTTCGGCGGCCTTGTACTGTTCGGTCATCCAGTCCAGGTTCGGGAATGAATTGAGGGCGTAA
>JAFZTO010000233.1 GCA_017618795.1 Clostridia bacterium
TCAGGCTTGGTTTTTCCCGAAATAATGTCATCCAGGTGCGTGAACTGCTGCCTGACTTCGTTGACTACCGAACCGGCGGCTCGTCCGACCGATTTCATTGTCAGAGCCGAGAACACAAACGGCATACAGGCGCCGATCAGCAAACCGATGAGAACTATTGGATTTATCACGTTAAGCTCAAATCTGAAATCCGGGTTAAGCGTTACGATCTTGTCCCTGTACGAAACGATCATGGCAAGCGCCGTCAGCGCCGCAGAACCTATTGCAAAGCCCTTCCCGGTGGCGGCGGTCGTGTTGCCGAGCGAGTCGAGCGCGTCCGTGCGTTCGCGTACGCTCTCGTCGAGTCCCGCCATCTGCGCTATACCTCCCGCGTTGTCGGCGACCGGTCCGTATGCGTCTGTCGCGAGCGTGATTCCTAGAGTCGAGAGCATCCCGACCGCCGCTATTCCCACGCCGTACAGACCGAGGTTCGTGCTGAATTCACCTGTCGCGCTTCCGCATAGAAAATACGACACGAGAACGCATATCGAGACGCACGCGACTGGAATTACCGTGGAGAGCATTCCAAGCCCTATTCCGTCTATTATTTCCGTGGCGGAACTTGTTTTCGCAGAGTTGGACAGATTACGCGTCGGGTGGTGGCTGTCGGACGTGAAATATTCCGTGCCTTGTCCGATTATTACTCCGGCAACAATGCCGAGTACGATCGCCACGTAAAGGCTCCAGAACTGTGTGCCGATAAACAGAAGTATGAGCGGAAGCGATACCGCGAGAACAACGATGTCCGCAAAGTTTGTTCCGCGGCGAAGGACCTTAAGCAGTGCTGACTGCGACATGTTTTCTCCGGCTTTGATGAAGAAAGTGCCGATAACGGACGCGATAATGCCGAGCGCAGCGATCAGGAACGGAAGAATTAGCGCGCGCATCGAATAAGCGGGCATTACCTGCCTGAAGGCGGCTACGCCGAGCGAGGCGGCGGAAAGCACGGCGCTGACGTAAGATTCGTAAAGATCGGCGCCCATTCCGGCAACGTCGCCCACATTATCTCCGACGTTGTCGGCAATGCATGCGGGATTTCTCGGATCGTCCTCGGGTATTCCCGCTTCTACCTTTCCGACAAGATCAGCACCGACGTCGGCGGCTTTTGTGAATATCCCTCCTCCGACCCTGGCAAACAGAGCCATGCAGGATGCTCCCATCCCGAAATTTATCATGGCGCTCGTTATTTCGTCCGCGGAGAGACCCGCTACGAATTTAAGAATGATGAACCATACTGAAATATCAAACAGGCCGAGTCCGACGACGGTAAGTCCCATGACCGATCCTGCGGAAAAAGCCACTTTAAGCCCTTTGTTTATGCCGCTCTTGCATGCCTCGGCGGTTCTGCAGTTTGCGGCTGTGGCAATTCTCATGCCGATAAAACCGGAAAGTCCGGAGAAAAAACCGCCGGACGCGAATGCAAACGGAACGAAGGGATTTATGAGGCCGAACAGAGCCAGTGTCCCGAGCAGGACAAACATCAAGGCAAAAAATATCCCTATAACTTTGTACTGTCGTTTCAAATATGCATTTGCACCCAGGCGGATTAAACCTGAAATATCACTCATTCTTTCGTCACCCTGAGGCGATTTCAGAACCTTCCTCGAGGTGACAATCACATATACAATCGCAAGCAGCGCGACCGTAAGTGTGCCGAATGCCAGGAGGGCAGACCCCCCGTGAGCCTGTATTAACTTGTAAATCGAAGGCATTTGTCTTTTCCTTTTGCTTGTGTGATTAAAATATTATAGCACAAAAAACGCCAAAATGCAAGTGGAAAAAGAAAAAAATTCAAAAAACAGAATTATAAATTGAAATTGGAAACAAAGTTAACATTTCTGCTGGTGGAAATGGTATAAATTCACAAAATAAGAAGGTAAAAATTCATCGCCATTAAAACAGTAAATGACCGAAGCCCGTGTTGTTTTGGGAAAAACGTTATACCGGAATGATAATATGGCTGTCGTGTATCTATCCCGCCAAGGCTTTTTTGTCTGATTTATTCCTTTAATTTACATTTAATATCTTGACAAAAGCTAAAAGTGTGATATAATATTGTACTGAATAGAAAGCAAAGGCCTGAACAATGAAAAATTTAAAGATACTCGTTTTAAACGGACCGAATATCAATCTAACCGGAACAAGGGAGCCCGTTGTATACGGGACGCAGACACTTGACGGGATAAACCGTTCGGTGACGGAAAGCGCCGAATCTCTCGGGATAAGCGTTGATTTTTACCAGACAAACCATGAAGGGGAGATAATCGACCGTATTCAGGATTCAGTCGGCCTCTATGACGGAATTATTCTCAACGCCGGAGCCTACTCGCATTATTCCTACGCGATCAGGGATGCCGTGGCCGCGGTTCCAGTTCCGGTGATCGAGGTTCACATGTCGAACATTTACGCGCGCGAGGATTTCCGGCGTGTATCCGTCCTTTCCGCCGTCTGCACCGCAACCGTTTCCGGATTCGGTTCGTTCGGATACCATCTGGCTCTTGCCGGACTTGCCGAAAGGCTCAAGGATATCTGATGGGACGCTTTATCGTTATCGACGGACTCGACGGCTCCGGCAAGGAGACCCAGGCGAGGCTGCTCTGCCGCTTTTTTGAAAAAAAGGGCATAAAATGCAGGTATATTTCTTTCCCGTGTTATGAAAGCGACAGCTCCGTGCTGGTGAGAAAGTATCTCTCCGGGGAGTTCGGAAATGATCCGTCCGATACCAACGCATATGCAGTGTCCACATTTTTTGCGGTGGACAGGTTTGCTTCTTACAGGACGGACTGGAGGAAGGATTATCTTGATCCCGATACGGTGGTGATTGCAAACAGATACACGACTGCAAACGCAATTCACCAGCTTGCGAAGCTCCCGGCAGAGCAGTGGGACGGCTTTCTTTCCTGGCTGTGGGACTATGAGTTCAATCTTCTCGGACTTCCGCGTCCGGACGACGTTGTTTTTCTGGAAATGACGCCTGAAATATCGGAACAACTGATAAAAAAACGTTCTGCCGATACTGGAAGGCAGGTCGACATACAGGAGAACGCGGAGTTTCTTCGCAGAAGCTATGCGGCAGCTCTATACGCGTCGGATAAGCTCGGATGGACAAAAATTAAATGCTGGGAGGACGGAGAACCGCTGTCTAGGGAGAGAGTTCACAGAGCCGTCCTTGACGGAATAGGCTACGGAGGCAAAAATGATAATTGAATTTCTGGCAGACGGTTTTGAGGAAGTGGAGGCGATGACCCCGCTTGATATATTGAGGCGCGCTGGCGCGGATGTGAAAACCGTGTCCGTAAACGACAAAAAATCTGTAACCGGGGCGCACGGCATAACCGTTTTTGCTGACGAGACCGTTCGCTTTGCCGACAATGCGGAAAACGTTGAAATGGTGATACTTCCCGGAGGGATGCCGGGTGCAAAAAATCTTTCCCGCAGTCCGTCCGTAATCAGGACGATAAAGACGGTTTACGGGCAAAACGGACGCATCGCGGCTATATGCGCCGCTCCGTTTATTCTTGGCAGGCTCGGTCTGCTTAATGGAAAGCGCGCGACCTGCTATCCGGGCTTTGAGCCTGAACTTTCAGGCGCGCTTTGCGAGGATACATCGCAAGGCGGGACCGTCGTGACCGACGGACAGATAACGACCGCATCCGGAATGGGAGTTGCCGTCCGCTTCGGAGCGGAGCTCGCCGGACTTTTGTACGGGCGCGAAAGAGCGCGGGAAATCCTTGACTCGATAATGTACTGACCGATTGCCGCACATGAAGAAAAACGCTTCAATAATTACCCCGCTCTTTACATTGATTGTATTCGGCATGCTTGTCGCATCGAAATTTGCAGAAAGTTATATTCTGCAGACGGGCGGCAACGCCTATCTTACGGTTATAATTCTCAATGTATTAATCTTTATAATTCCGACGCTTATCTTCTGCCGGATCAAGGGCGTGGGGTATTCAAAAAAAATGAATATCGGATTGTTTGCTCCTTCGCAGTTCGGCGCAATTCTGCTCAGCACGCTTTTCCTGATCTGCGGCTCGGCTCTTATCAGATACGCGCAGGTTTATCTGCTTGGGTTGACTACCGTCCGTTATTCGATTTTTAACAGCTATATAAATGCGATGCCATCAGCGTCAATGCTCCCCCTGGCGATGGCTTTTGCAGTCGTACCGGCAATATCGGAAGAGTTGGTTTTCAGAACAATTGTCCTTACTGAATACAATTACGGCGGTTATGGCGCCGTGCCTGCGTCGATAGGTTCGGTGGTGCTTTCCTCAATCCTATGTCTGGATCTTGAGATACTGCCGATTTATGTTATGCTGGGAATTGTTTGCTGTATGATAACCTACGCGACCGGCTCGTCGCTGACCGCCGTGATTGTGCACGTTCTTTTTAACTGTTACGAGATTTTCGGCGAAAAATATGTTTTCAACGCGGTTAGCAATCCTGCAAACAGAGTTACATCAGTGTTTGCGATAGGCGCGCTGTTCCTAATATTCTCTGCATTGATGTTCGCGGATTTCGAGCGTATTCTTAAGGTGAGTTCGGTGAACGGTACGCCTGTCCCGGCTTATGTGTCCGGTGAAGAAACGGATGCGGAGCAGGAATCTGTCGGCGATGAAGCGCCGGGAGACGTTGTCGGGCACGGAGGAATTTCAAGATCCTTCAGCGGATTTATTGAAATAATGTTCTCGCCGACAATGCTGATATCCGTATTGATTTTTCTGATAATGATTTTCGGATTTAACTGAAACGAGGCAAAGCATGGCAAATCAGACGCTAAAGCCCGCTGCCTTCAGCGGCAGAAAGAAAAGAAAAAGCACCCGGACGCAGCAACGTAGGTCCGGAACAAAAAAGAGCGCAAGAGGAGGCTCTACGCTTTTGTCGAGCCTTGTAAAGGCGCTTATATACATCGTCGTTATTCTTATTGTTTCGGTTTTTGCGGCGTACTTTGTTATCTCAAGAGCCAACGACGCTTTTGCGTTTGTTAAGGACGGTGCAGAGGCGACCCTGGTGATCGACGAGGGCATCGACGTGAACGAGCTTGCCTCTGCTCTGAAGGAAAACGGGATTATAAAATACCCGTCGATGTTCAAACTCTATGTAAAAATAAAAGGGAAGAGCACCGATTACGTCGGAGGCGAATACGTCCTCAATCCTTCGATGAATTATGATAAAATAATCAGAACGCTCGCACGTTCGACAGAAGTTGACAGGACAACCGTTGTCGCAGTAATCCCGGAGGGGTACACGGTAACGCAGATCGTCAATCGCCTTGTGAAGAATTACGGGCTGAGTTCAGAGCAGGAACTGTATACGGCCATACAGAGTTATCCGTTCGATTTCTGGTTCGTAAAGGAACTTGACAATCTGCCGGCGGACAGCAAGTACAGGACAGCGAGAACTTTCCGCCTTGAGGGCTATCTATATCCTGATACGTACTATTTCTTCTCCGACGCGTCGGCGGAAACGATAATTTACTAAATGCTCAACAACTTCGAAAGCAAACTCAGGGTCGTTTTCGGAGATGAATACAGAGAAACCATCGCTCGCCTTTGCACCGAAAGGGGACATACGTTCGACGAACTTATTATTTTGGCGTCAATGGTGCAGATGGAAGGCAAATACGACTACGATTACGGAGTCATATCGTCGATTTTCCACA
>JAFZTO010000234.1 GCA_017618795.1 Clostridia bacterium
CACTGATAACCAAAAATATATCAGATTCATTCACTACTTTCTGCCGCGACCGGTCAGACTCCGGACAGGCATACACATTTTATCATTCCATGCTTGTAATGCCGTATATGCTGTTTCACTACACCGATTATCCCAGACTTCTTTTCTTCTGGACGAAAGTCAGATCGAAATCTCAGCCGAATACACCCGTTAAAACGTATATGGAATATCCGGATGACGACCTGATTTTTGAAATATCGGAATACGCTCCCCCCGGATTTCCGAATGAGTACGCAAAACTCTTCCAGCCTATAAGAACAGAT
Organism: Clostridia bacterium; assembly: GCA_017618795.1. Lineage (GTDB taxonomy): Bacteria > Bacillota > Clostridia > Oscillospirales > CAG-272 > Colimorpha_A. The sequence continues at coordinate 303 of JAFZTO010000234.1, forward strand.
CTCAAAGTATATGAGCCATACCTATATAAAAACACGGGAGATAAAAAATATTTTCGCAATTTTATTGTCGATCCCGTTGCATGGAAGGAATGGATCGTTCCATGCTGCGCTCACATTGATAATTGTCTGAAAAGGCTTGCCGGAAATCAGAGCGGCCAATCATCCTCCGAAAACAACACGTCATCGCAGGATGAAAGTGATAATAAGAAAGAAAACGTAATTGCGGAAATCGTGGCGGGAATGAAGGGAATCAACAAAGCTTTGTTCGAATTCACAAATAACTCCGGCGAAGGTTTCCCGGACGTTATTTTTGACATTGAATACTCCATCGAACCGGAAAAAGAAACCGTTGACAATCTGCATGATCTGCTGGATTCATACCAAAAACAGCACAAGAACATAATCAATTATTTCAATGTCACGGCGCCCGGTTCCTGCTTTTGTTCGGCTCATATCGACTTCGGGGAAGCAGACGAAAAGAATCTGAAAGACGTGATCAGAATAATTCACAATTCCGACAACCGGATAAAGAAAATCAGGATTGAATAAAGAAGCCGTCTGTCTCAATCAAAAATGTGTAATATTGTGTTATTTTTTTCAGGTGTCTCAAATGCTTGACAAACCGGACAATTTCTAATATAATTAACGCGTGAAAAAAGGAGGAGCTGAAAATGCTTGGAAAAACAGCCAGTTCAGCAATCTCAAGGGTCGTTTCCCTTGTGCTTGCCCAGATCATCTCGCTTTCGCTTGTCGCGTGCAATATAAACAAACCGAACAACACCGAAACCACGTCCGTGGATGACAGCGGTGAATACGTCACGATCATAAAAAAAGGCGAATCGAAATACACGATAATCTACCCGGAAAACGGGGACGACTCCGAAAGGAAGGCGGCGCTCAAGGTCCGCAAGGTGATAAGCGAGGCGACCTCTGCTTTTTTGTCGGTGACCGACGATTTCATCAACGAGCGCAGCGGCGAGAAGCCGGGCGAATTTGAAATTCTGATCGGCAACTGCAAGAGAGACGTAATAAGCGAAAAGCAGGCGCTCCTCAGCGAAAACCAGGCGTATTTCGGAGAGCGGGACGGGACTATAGTCGTGCTTCCCTACTCCGTGAACGACATAGGCAAAACGGTAGATCTATTCCTGAGCCGCTATGCAGGCTACAACCCCGAAACGGAGCAGACATCTGAAATGAGCGAAATCAAAATCGAAAAAGGGCTGGACGAAATAGTAGACCTGAACGGTACCAATCCGGGAACTGATACTTCGACAGTATCCGGAGACGTGGTCCTGACGCTGGAAAACCGCGGCGCCTCTCTCTCGGTCTACGGCGACGCGGATGCGCTCGGCGTGGCAGTTACGGACGAAAACGGAGTCATTATGTTCCGTTCCCTGAAGCCGATACGTATTTACGGAATAAATTCCGCTTCAAAGGCAACTGAAGAGGACGGAAAATATACCTCTGCTGTTCTGAACGGCGACGGCACGATAACCGCGTCCGGAGAAGTGTCGGTCAGCAAAAACGTCTTCAGAGTGACTGACGTCTGGGCAAAGTCCGCGCAGAAGGGCTTTACGGTCGACAGAAAAGTCGAGGTCGTCAGCGTGTCAGGCACGTCCCTGCGCGGGTTCGGCAGCTCGTTCCGCATGACCGACGCGGGAAGCACCGACAGAAGAGACGATTACGAATATTTCATCCCGTCTATAATCTATAAAGACAACGAATTCATGGCGACAGAAAAGAATCAGTACGGCGAACGGAGAACGCTGCTTGCCGATCTAACAAAATCCAACAGGAATTTCGTAAAGGAAACCTGCGTCGGACTGCCGCTCGTAATGGCAAGAAACGTAAAGACGGGATATACCGTCACGCTGCAGCACCTGAATCCCGTGCTGAGCGGAGCGCCCGGGCTCTCGTCAACGGCCACCGTAATAAACGAGACGGAGCAGTACGGTTCCCTCGGGTACGATTTCGACGGAGGTCTTAACGTCGAATACATCTACCCCGCGCAGATAGGTCCTGAAAACTATTCCGGCGTAAGCGGGTGGATAAACGTCTTTCACCCCGTGAAGGAGGGCGCGTCAGACAGCTACACCCTCGCGGTTTTCGCCGAAAAAACCGACAAGTTCCAGTCGGCGATGGTGAACTCCTACAAAAACTCGTATATGCTTGAAGCCCCGGAAATAAAGCGCACGTACGACATGGACGAGATATTCGCGCTGAACTGCGAGCTGCTCGACGGAGTGTACACGGAATGGGGAACAAATGAAAAATCGGGCGGATTCCCGTTCGCGATTTCGGTACGCGACCCGTCCCTGTTCTACGTCAATTCGAATTTCGGCATGGGTTACATCGGCAGTCAGGTCCTCTGCGGCCTGTTCCTGTACAGACAGGGACTTGAAACCGGCAACGACGAGTATCTGAGAAAAGGGAAACTGATTCTCGATTTCTGGAGTTCAGACAGGATCATGTCGTACAAGATTCCCGCCGTGGAATGGAGCCCTTCGGATAACGCAAGCGGGGGAGCGGTCGCCAACCGCAACAGCCAGCTCCGCAAGCTCGTCGACGGGTTCGAGGGAATGCTCTCCGCGTATCTGTACGCCAAAAGCAAGGGACAGGAAATGACTCAATGGTACGACGCCGTAGTCAAATTTGCAGACACGCTCGTCAGCATTCAGAACAGCGACGGCTCCTACTACCGCAGATATTCCATAGTCGGCAATCTGAGCGATGAGGATTCGCGCTGCAAGCTCAACACGATTTTCCCGGTCAGATTTCTCTGCATGATGTACGAGCTCACGGGCAACGAGAATTACAAGAAAGCTGCCGTGAGCGCGGCGGAATACAGCTATAGGAACATTTATTCCACCGGCAAATACATCGGAGGGACCGATGACGGATTCAACCGCATCGACCGCGAAGCGGGACTGTACGCCGCAAACGGTTTTGCTTCAATCTATGATCTGACCGGAGACGCAAGGTATGCTGAGGCAACGGAACACGCGCTCATCTATTCCATGAGCTACACCTTCTGCTACGATTACGCCACCCCGAACGGAGGAGACGCAAACTCAAGCGCCAGCAACCCTATGAAGGAAGGCGGACTGATAGGGATGTCCGTAATCGCCGACTGCGGGACGAACATCGACACGTTTATGTCGGTGCAGTATTACGAGATGTTCAAGGAATATCTGCGCACCGGCGAGAACGTTTATCTGATGATGGCGGAAATGCTGCAGCACAACACAAAACTGACTGTCGACACCGACGGGAAACTCGGTTACCTCTACAGAGGAATGTGCTGCGAGGCATCTAACGTTCTAAATTTCAAATACTACACCGCCGAGGGAGGCGTGTGGCTGCCGTGGATAACCGCCACCTTCTGCAAGCCGATTTCGGAAATGATGACCGATCTGGGCACCGCTGACGTAAACGAGGCAGTCAAGTCGGGAAGAGACAATCTTCTGGCAGCGCTTTCGCTTAAAAGAGCGGAATAACACCGGTAAAACGCGCGGAGCACATCAAGTGCTCCGCTTATGTTTTTTTAAAAATCCAATTATTTCGTAAAACACATTTTTAATGACATTTTACACATTTTTTTATTGTGCGGTTTAGTGTATAATAATTACAGTATAAAATTCGCGCAGAGGCGAAACGAAAGGAAACAATATGAAAAAACTCATTTCTTTAATCGTGGCTGTCATACTTCTGGCAGGCATGATGTCGATCGTAATGTCAGCCGGCGGCGCTTACCTTGCCGACAAGGAAATCCCTTACGGCACAGCCAAGATCGACGGCAAGTTCGACGAGTGGTCTAAAGCCGCGAAATTCACCATTGACGGTTCCAACGCAAAGGTCGTCTCCGGCACATGGACCGAAGGAAACTCGGTCAGCGCATACCTTATGTACGATGACACGTATCTGTACTATGCGTATGAAGTGACCAACAACGACCAGGGTCTCCTTTACTACGGCGCCCCAGGAGACGTTATCGACATGCTGTTCGATATCGACGGCGTTGCTGCTGCAAACGGGAACATCAATATGCAGGATTCCATGATCAGATCCTTTGTCGTAGTCGCAAACGCGGGATCCACCGACGTGACCGGAGTTCACATTGGTTATCCTAGATCCGAAGTTGCTGCAAACCGCTGGATAAACGGCGCTCCTGACAACACCGTGCTTACCGACGTGGCCGGAGCCGGCAGCGGAACGACATACTTCATCGAGAACAGAGTTAAGCTCGCCGATCTCAAATCGATGCTCTCAAACGAGTACGCCGGAGCAACAGTCCCTGACATGAAAGCAGGAACCGTGTTCACTTTCATGCTCAGCGTTGACAACTGTGGCAAAAACCAGCTCCAATCATTCTGGGCAATTGCGCAGGACACGCAGATTGAAACTGCTGCAGCAGTTCCTTCTTATTTCGGTTTCCGCGGAGTATTCGCTGAAAAATCCGCCTCCACAGCCGACATGACCGCCATCGTGGTTCTCATTTCGGCAGTCGCGGCCGGAGCCGTGGCTCTGACGTGCAAAAAGCACTGAACGCGGTTGATCAAAACCTTAAAACTCAACTGCGAACGATTGTATTTCAGTCTATTTAACGGTATTATTTGTTTTTCAGGCAGGACGGGAAAGAATCCCGTCCTGCTTTTTTATGAAAAAGACGAAAAGTCACGCTATAATTTGCTTTAAAAAATTGAAATGTCATGAAAAGTGTGGTATATTATTGAAAAGTCATAGCGGAGATGTTTTTCATACTTTTCAGAAAAAACGCCGCAGCCTCAGCTCTGATGTGCAAAAAGCACTGTTTAATTAGCGTCACACCGTCAAAAAAATCCCGCCAGGTAAAAACCGGCGGGATTATTTATTCAAAAATGCGGCTATTTTATCGCCTTGAACGCCGACTGCGCGGATGTGAGTTCTTTTTCGGTCAGCGTCGAAAACGGCGTGCCGTTAAGCGCGTTTGCAAACGCGCCGGTCGTCACGGCCTTTATGTGCTTGCTTGCCGACGAGGTCACAAGTCCCTTGTCGTACACCGGCCTGCCGCATATGAGCTCGGTCATGTCAAGGGCGGTCGACGAGGTGATGTAGTAGAGAACCGCGGCGGTCCGGTATTCACCGTAAAAGCATTTGTACGAGACCTCGTTCAGCGCCTGAAGGATGAATCCGGGAACGTCGACGGATTCGGAGGTGTCCGAAGCGACAATAACGGGCGAATCCGTCAGGGTAGCCGTTATGTATCCCGTGCTTTCGCTGTACGCCGGAACGGGCAGGATCTCCCATCTGAAGCCGCACTGCCCGAGCTTTCTCATATCGGCGAGGGTTCCGAAGGCGAAATCGGAAAGCCCGTTTGCAAAAATGTCCGATCCGGAATATGTAACCATGCCGCCGTCTTCGGTCTGTCTGACGGCTGACGTCCGTATTTTGCCAGTCAGGTTTTTTATCTGCGATACAAGCGTGTCGGCGTTCCCGCTCGGTTTTACCGTGCTCCCGCCGTAAAAACTTCCGCCGAACGACAGAAACAGTGCCGTCGAAAGACCGGTGCCGTCAACGGATGACGACAGCGTTCCCTCCTTCAGCATACCGTTCAGCATCTCAAGCGTGAAAACCGTTTCCCCGGAGGCTATTTTTTTCGCCGTCCCGGATATGTCGGTTCCGCTTTCCGTTACCCGCGCGAACAGGCATGGATATACGTCGGGAGACAGAACCGCGCTTCCTACGATTCCGTACAGTGCGCCGCCGAACGTGAAGCAATCCGCGGAACTCTGCTCGAAGCAGTCGCTGTCAAACTCGGTGTACGGAAGCGTTTTCAAATTTCGAAGGACTTTCCCCGACGCAAAGCTTCCGAACTCGGTCTGCGGAATGACGGCAAGGTCGGTGTAATGGTCGCCGCTTTTCTTGGCCTTGACCATCTCCGAACGAATTTTAGTGGAACTTTCGAAAGAAATTACCGGTTTGAAATCGTATTTTTCGACAAGATTGTGATTGCGTCTGAGTATATACGAGCGATACTCGGCGTCCTCGTCATCATTAAAAAATATCTTGTGCTCCTCATGCACGGTGATAAACACCGAGTAACCGTCGAAAACAAGCTCGGGAAGCGACGACAGGCGGGCCGTAGCCTCGCTCTCGTAATCCGGCTCCTCGATTATCGCGGGCTCGGTCGCCGGAGAGACGGTTCCGGAGGATGCGGCAGTAACGGGTTCGGTCGTTGCGGTGCCGGACGTCTCTCCTCCGTTTATGATGATGATTCCGCAGGACGACAGCGTAAGCAGCGCCGCCAGAACAAAAGCGATTTTTTTCATGTTCTTTTATAGGTCGTTCCCTGCGGCGTGTCGACCAAAATTATGCCTCGGGCGGCCAGTTCATTTCTGATTCTGTCGGCCTCGCCGTAGTTCTTATCCTTTTTCGCCGCGGCGCGAAGGGCTATCTGCTCAAGAATTTCCGGATCGTCAGCCTCTTTCTCCTTTTCAGGAAGCGGCTCAGTAAGATCAAGCGCAAGCACGCGGTCGAAATCCTTAATAAGAGCCTTCTTTGTAGCGTCGTCCGTTTCGGATTTCAGCACGTCGTAAACGCACGTTATCGCCAGAGACGTGTTGACGTCGTTGCCGATCGCCTCGCAGAAATCAGCCTTCATTCGCTCAAACGCCTCGCTGTCGATCTCTTCGCCATCCGCAAGAGAAGAGCATTTTGATCTCAGCTTGTAATATGCCGTCTGCGCGTTGTCGAGAGCTTCGTATGAGAAAACGAGAGGTTTGCGGTAATGCGACTGCAGGCAGAAGAATCTGTAGGCGAGAGGATCGTATCCCTTTTCCTTCAGAAGGTCGAGAATAAGGAACTCCCCTTTGGATTTGGACATTTTCCCCGACGCCGTGTTGAGATGCAGAACGTGGAACCACCAGTTGCACCACTTGTGACCGAGATATGCCTCCGACTGTGCTATTTCGTTTGTGTGATGCGGAAAGGCGTTGTCGATACCTCCGCAGTGAATGTCAAGACGCTCTCCGCAGTATTTTATTGAAATTGCCGAACACTCTATGTGCCAGCCTGGATAACCCATGCCCCACGGGCTGCCCCACTTGAGCTCCTGGTCCTCAAATTTCGACTTTGTGAACCAGAGAGCGAAGTCGGCGGGGTTGCGCTTGAACGTGTCCTCTTCCACTCCGTCGCGCACTCCGACTTCAAGGTTTTCCGCGTCGTGCTCGCCGAAAACATAATATTTGTCGAGCTTCGATATGTCGAAATACACGTTTCCGCCTGACACGTATGCGTATCCGCCGTCAAGCAGTTTTTTTATCATTTTGATGAATTCCCGTATGCATCCGGTAGCCGGTTGTACGATATCGGCCCGTTTGATGTTGAGAGCTTCGCAGTCCTTCATGAAAGCGTCGGTATAGAACTTCGCTATTTCCATCACCGTCTTGTGCTCTCGCTTTGCTCCCTTGAGCATTTTGTCCTCGCCGTCGTCCGAGTCGCCGGTAAGATGCCCGACGTCGGTAATGTTCATGACCCTTAAAACGTCGTAACCGAGATATTCGAGAGTTCTGACCAGCGCGTCCTCCATTATGTACGTGCGGAGGTTGCCGATATGGGCAAAGTGATAGACGGTCGGACCGCAGGTGTACATTTTAACCTTTCCCGGTTCGTTTGTCACAAATTCGTCCTTTGTATGCGTAAGGCTGTTGTAAAGCTTCATTTGCTGTCGATTCCCTCCATGATTTTCGTAAGCTTCTCCTCAAGCTCAGACACGCGTTCTCTTAGGGCGCAGAGCTCCTGCGAAACGGGGTCGGGGATGTGAATCTGGTCGAGATCGCATTCGTCGACGCGCACATTGTCGCGGCGCACCACGTGAGCCGGAATTCCCACCGCAGTGCAGTTGTCGGGTATGGATGAAAGAACGACGGCGTTTGCCGCTATCTTGCAGTTGTTTCCGACTGTGATGGGACCGAGAACCTTTGCCCCCGCTCCGATCATAACGTCGTTGCCGACGGTCGGATGACGTTTGCCGACGTCCTTGCCGGTGCCTCCCAGCGTCACTCCCTGATAAAAAGTGCAGTTGTCGCCTATCTCCGACGTTTCGCCTATTACGACACCCGCTCCGTGGTCTATAAACAGACCCTTCCCTATCTTTGCTCCGGGATGGATCTCGATTCCGGTCAGAAGACGCGCCGACTGGCTGATGACGCGCGCCGGAATTATATATCCGCGGACGTGCAGAAAGTGCGCAGCCCTGTACGCAATTAGCGCGTGAAATCCGGGGTACAGAAACGCTACCTCAAGCCTGCTCACTGCCGCCGGATCCCGATCCTTGAAGGAATCCAGTTCCTTAACGGCGGCACGGTATATATTCATTACTTTTTCTTCTAATCTGTCCATAACAGGTCTCCCTGTACAATTATTCAGTATATATTATACCACATTTTGTCGCGAAGGTCAAGAGGTATGTCGCATTTTCCTGTGCTCATACACCGTCACATAACGGGAGTTATTGACAAACGTTCGAAAGTATGATATAATAATAATCTGAAAACTATGGAGGTACAGTGTAAAATGAGAAAAAAATCCAACTGCGTGATCGCGGCTGCATTTGTTATACTTATTGTGCTGGCAGTCGCTTCCGCAATTGTCATCCCGCGCATTAAATCACGGCCGGTAATGACCGAAGGATCATCATCTCATGATCAGACACAGGCAGGACAGGACGCCGCTTCCGAGCTTCCTCCATGGGCAACCGGACAGCTTCGCCTAACGTCGCTTGTTTACGGAAAAAAGAACAACGAGCTGGCATACGGTTCCGGTAGATCGCCGGAAATAATAAATCTTTCATCAGGTCAGACCGTCGACAGCACGTCTGATCAGAATTGCGTCTCGGATACCATCACTCTTTCAATTGCGCAAAACACAAAGATATCTGCCTTTTCCGGTTCCGATCTTATCCGCGTCAGGCTCAGCAAGGGAGAACATGCCGGATGCGACAGTGTCTGGTACAACGTGAGAACAGACAGCACAGTGTGCCTGTCATGCCTTATACGTGACGCTATCTCTGAAACGCCTGAGTACATCGACGCGTGCATCCGTCTGGCCATCGAAAGCGGAATGATCCCGCCGGAAGCGGTTTATGCCGGAGACTGCACGTACGAATATTCGACATATTACCGGCTGATGAACAACGAAGGGGCATATTCGGTATTCTCATCCGGCAAACATCCGAAGCTTTCTTCAGTCGGGCTTTCCGGGAACGACATACCCGGGGACAGGGCGTCCGAAACGCTGAAAAACTACGTCTATCCGTCCGTTTGCGTCCTGGAGTACGGTGAAGATCCCGGCAAATGCCTGTTTATACTGACAAACTCAGATAAATCCCTTTCGTACGGAACGTTCATTTTCGATTTTGAAAGCAGGACGGCAGTCAAACTCGGCAAGCAGTATGCAGGAGACCCGCGGTGCTACAGCGGAGCATACGGAGACATCGACGGACGTGAGGCAAACCTCGCTCTTGCGTCCGAAATACTGATCCGCGACAACTACACGCGTATAATCGCAATGGTTCCGTTTTTCCTCGGTGCTTCCAGCTTTGAACCCCGGACAGGAAAAATCGCTCCGGGATATTCCGCGTCAACCGTTATGGTATATGTTGCGGGAGACACATACTCTTCAATCATTGGCAATAACCTGAGAGACGTGTCCGCTATTCTGCCCGTCGGAGGACTTAGAGAATCAAACGGCACTATTGCCTATTCGACTTCCGGCGGCGAAACTGCCTTTTCCGTTAACGGAAGCCCCGTGTTCTGCGTCGCCGGAAAGCTCCTCGTTCTTGCAGAAGGGAGCGACGGACACCCGGCGGCGCTTATGGAAACTGGCGGGAAAACGGCGGGATATGTCCTGACATGGGAGGCAGCGGAACAGATCGGATCCGTAGATATTCTGTCCGTTTTCAAACCGCTCGACCGGTACCGCCTTGAAGGGGCAGTTGTAAAAGATCTTGTAACCAAAAAAGAAAAACGGATTGCTGACTCCGATCCACTGGCATACGTTTCGTCGCACGACGGCCGGTATGCCTACCTGTATTTCGGGACCGGGCATATAAGATGCTGCGACATTGTGACCGGAGACGTCGGAGCGATTCCGGTAAGTGAGGAATTCGAGTCACAGATACACGGTATGGACGGAATAACCTTATGTCTGTTCCTGAACAAACGGGGGGACGAACTGCTGCTTGCATATTACAAAGACGGCCAATTAACCTTTGACAGGGAGGCGTATCTTGCCGCGATACCGCAAATCATGGAAACACACCGGTTTTACGGCATGTACTCTTCCGATTCCGTCAGGATCTTCAATCACAATATCGAAACCGTGCTGGATTACTACAAACTCGACGGCAAACCGGTGAAAATCACCGAAATCTCAAACTTTAAATCACTCGGCCGTTTTCTGTCAGTCGGAATTTATGAAAAGAAACTGACCCCGAAAATGACCGAGGGCAACTACAATGAGATCGGATCAATGATGTCATCCCCGGAAGTGCTTGCTGAAATAGCTGAGGCCGTTATTCCGTATATGGACTATACCGAAAGCGAAGCATACATCACCGCTGTCGCGCTGAGAGACGCAATGAACGGTATTACTGCGGATGCATTCAACGAGAAGTATGACGATCTGATTATGCATTTCGACGGAGACTACCATATTGTAGATGGCGACGGTACACCGGAACTGTGGCTGCACAATCTGTCAAGATTCATTGCAAACGATCTGACCCGTCTTTTTACCGGATATTTCTCATCAGACTGTTTAGGCCGCGACTTTATACTGCGTCAGATAGAATATTCCGAAGAAGCTATCCGCAACGGAAGGCCCGGAGGAGACGAAGATCTTAAAACCTGGCTTGAAGAACTTGATATTTTCGATACTTTCTGCGAAGAATTCAACGAAGGGATCGACAAGGAGGAGAGCGGGAAACTGTGCGCGCGGCTTACCGAAATAATCATGCCGTTGCTTCCCGATCCTCTTGAAACGGACCATTCAGGGCATTACAATCAGATATACGAACGGCAGCTCAGTAATATTTATTCGCAGATCTGGGATATCATTTTATCCGAAGCGTCGTCCGTATCATACCCGGAATTTCTTTCGGACGGTTCATTCCTCGACATACGCTTTTCCGCTGATTTCTTTCTGGGAAGGACCTCGTGGCTCGGTTCCGTTGAGCTTGATGTCATTAGGATCATTGACAAGGAAAAGCTTAAAGCCCTGCTGTCAGGTCTGGAATTTGAAAAAGCCATAACTGAAATCGTAAAAGAAGCAGAAATCAGCGCAGGATCGATAAAACTGCTGTCGGCTGGCCGCGATGAATCGGGAAAGGCATTTATCACTTCTTTTGACTACAGTGCACGGATAACCGACGAACAGCTCGAAGCTTTCCGTGAAATCTGCTCGGGAGAGATCTGTGATGCATATTTTAATCCTGAAGCGACATATTACATCTACCATCGGATGCGCGAGGCAGCGCATAGTGCCAGGAATGACCTAGAATCAGCCTCGGAATAATACCGCCTCTGACAGTAACGCCCGCAATGTTCAACGTTGCGGGCGTCTTAAATATTTATCGTGACAGGCAAGATCATCCGTTTGCTGCCCCAGTTCTGAAATTCTGAGCCTTATTCTGCGGGGATCCCGTAGCTTTCAAGCATCCATGCTGCAACGTCATACATTAGTTCGGTCTGACCACGCATTAGATGAAGCGGAGGATCGGAAAGAACATCTCCGTTCTTCACAACTTTCAGATAAGGCCAAACCGACCTTGTAATCGTGCTTCCCGCCTCGAGCGTAAAACATCCGCCATACTTTATTTCAAGTAAGCCTCTGAAAAGATCGTCGAAATTAACTGTTCCGATCATTGGCATGACGTGGATATCGTTATCGCCGAAATTGTCATGAACATGCAACGACCGCAGTTCGCTTCCCAGAGCCACGACGTCCGAATACTGATCCGTTCCCTGCACGTGGCCGTGGCCGGTGTCCCAGTTGGCATGAAGCCGCGGTATTTCAGCCTGCTCGATAAACTCTCTCATTTCCCCGCCTGTCCTGAGAAAATAATACGGATTCCATTTTTCGGCGCTGTTTTCAATAAGCAGATCGACGTTGAAACGCTCGGCATCCTGCTCGAACTGTCTGAAAAATTCAATGTTTTTTTCGTCAAAAACCGCTTTATCGTTACCGCATACTCCGCTGTGAATAACAATATTCGGTATCCCAAGCATTCCGCACGCTTCAATTGAGCGTTTTGTCGCCAGAACGAGTTGACGGCGGGCTTCGCAGTCAATAAAGTGTTCACCGTCAGGCGCATGCGCCTGGCAAAAATCGTATCCGCATTTCTCCGCGATGCTCCGGCATTCTTCAACCTCTTTTTTCCAGAGATCGCCATGAGAAATCCACGGCGACCCGCTGTAAATTATCCGGTAAAACGACATATCGAAATGCCTGAAGGAAGTTGACGCAAATGCGTGCAACGGAGCGGCAATGCTCCTGCTGCCTCCGAAATTCGCATAATCCGCTGTGGTTGTTGCAATTTTCATATTATCACCTTTTCGTTTTTTCAATGCGAAAATAATCTCTCGTCTCCCGCACCACGTCATTTCTGAGGAGCAGCAGAGCAATGAGATTGGGGAAACACATGAAAGCGTTGACGATGTCTGCAAGCGTCCAGATGGTGTCGAGCGCAAAGTACGGAGCGACGGCTATCATTGCAAGATAAACGAACTTGTAGATAATAACGTACTTCGTCCCGTTCGTCAGGTATACGAAGCACCGCTCGCCGTAGTAACACCAGCCGATGATCGTGGTAAAGGAAAAGAAGGCGATCCCCAAGGCGACTATGTATTTCCCGAAGCTTCCCGGCAGTCCCTGACCGAACGCGCTGCTCGCGAGCACGCTGCCCGAGTATTCCGACGTCCCGAGCAGACCGGAGGAAATGATTACAAACCCCGTCATGGTACACACTACTATGGTCGTGAAGAACACGCTGGTCATCGATATGAGTCCCTGACGCACGCATGAATTCGTCTTTGCGGAAGCCGACACTATCGGAGAACTGCCCAGCCCCGCTTCGTTCGTGTATATGCCTCTTGCCACTCCGTAGCGTATGGTCGACATTACCGCGTACATGACCGTCGTTCCGGCAAAGCCGCCGACGACGGACGACGGAGAGAAGGCGTCGTGAAATATCGTTCCGAACACAGCGGGAATATTGCGGTAATTTATGAATATGACGGCAAGCGCGCCTCCCACGTACAGCACGGCCATGACAGGGACGACGAATTCCGCCACCCTTGATATCGATCTGATCCCGCCTATTATCACGGCGCCGCATATTACTGTTACGGCAATACCGATCACCCATACGGGAATACTGACTATGCTCGTTATCGACTCGGTTATGGAATTGACCTGCGGGAACGTGCCGCAGCCGAGAAGGGCGGTCAGAAGGCCGAACATGGCGAACAGCACGGCGAGAAACTTCCAGCCTTTGCCGAGCCCGCGCTCTATATAGTACATGGGTCCGCCCGAGTACTCTCCCTTTTCGTCCTTCACTCTGTACTTTACGGCAAGCAGGGATTCGGAATACTTTACCGCCATTCCGAGCAGGGCGGATATCCACATCCAGAACAGGGCTCCCGGTCCTCCCGACCGCAGGGCCGTTGCCACTCCTACTATGCTTCCGGTTCCTATCGACGCGGCGAGCGAGGTACAGAGAGACGCAAACGGCGACACGTCGCCGTTTGCTCCTTCTTCTTTTTCAAATATCAGTTTCAGCGCTTTCGGGA
>JAFZTO010000235.1 GCA_017618795.1 Clostridia bacterium
AACTTCAAGCTCGCCGAGGCCGGAGTAGTGCAGACCGTCGCCGGGGTCGTTGCCCATCTCTGTGATGTGGATCATCACGTATCTCGCCTGCTTGCCTTCAGCGGAGAAGGTGGGAATGTTGACGGTGGTGTAGCTCTCGTCGGAGTACGGATTCCCGCCGCTGTAGCTCGAAAACAGGAACTCGCCCTTGTGCGCACCTGTCTCGCCGCCGATCACTTCATAATTCTTGCCGTCTGCGGAAATCGAGACCTCGTAGGACGACGGGAACGTGTAGCCGCCGATGAATTTCTGAGGCAGAAGCCTGATTTCGGAAATGTTGTAAACGTCCTCAAGGTCGAGCTCGAGGGTGAGGTCAACTTCCAGATCCGGGCTTGACGAGTACCAGCCCAGAGGAGGAATTTCTCCGTTGTTCAGGAATGCGGGCCACTCGCCGTCGGTGAGAAACTCGGAGCTCCAGAAGCCGGCTCCCATGTCGGGGTTGTCGCCGGAATTGTTCGTTTCCATCTCCACTTCGACGGTCTTGTCGAGGGCGAGGTTTACGTCCTCCGCGAAGGACGGGATAACGCAGACGCTCAGAATCAACGCGAGCGCCAGCATTGCGCAAATCAGTTTTTTCATGGTTTTCCTCCTTGACGATTCGAAAGCGGCGTCCGTAAAACCGGAAATCCGCGGCCGAAAGAAGATCTTACAGCGGGTATTATGACATTTTACAGTAACCCGCTCAACAATTATATTTTCACGGACGTTTCAGCGCCCTTTGATTCTTTTATACGACTCTTCCGCGCCGAGTCTGGCCTTCGCGACCGGAACGCGTGCCGCGGGGTCAGGGAAGCAGTAGTAGAGGAAGTCGCGGTTCCCGGTGCAGATCATGTCGCCCAGCTCGTACCAGAAATAGTCGGCGTACAGGCTGTAGGAGGCGGACGCGGGGTGCGTGAAGTCGAGTTCTCCGTTCGCGCCGGTGACGTGGATTCCCTGGGCGTCCTGCGTGAGGTGACCCTTCCCGATGTCGTAGACCGCCTTGAAGTCGCGGAGCACGAGAATGTTCACGTCGCAGTCGATCATGAACGAGCCGTTTTCGACCTCCTTCGCAATCTCCGAGCGCTCCCAGGCGTACCACTCCGGAACCGAGCCGAAGCCGAAATTCCCGGCGAGACTTCCGTATTCGTCAAGCTCCGCAGAGGAGCCGCAGGAATCGCAGGAAATCCGGGTGCCTTTTCCCTGCATAAAGCCCTCTTTCCCGCAGCACGGACAGCGGAAAAGAATCCTCTCCAGGCCGTCGGCGCGGAACGGTTCGTCCACGCGGATGTGATTTTCGCGCTGCCACTCGAAGTTGTCGAACGAGAACTTTTCGTCTAAAATCAGGTCAATTTCGTCAACGGTTTTCGCCTTCAGGTCTTCCCGCGAGAAGAGCAGGGAGGTCTCCGATGAGACTTTGACCTTGCGCTTTTGAAGCATGTTGTAGAGCGGGTCGCGGGTGAAGGCGCCGTAGGTCCGGATCATGACGACGGGAACGCCGAGTTTCTTGAGAACGACGCCCATTCTGCGGGGAAGAGGCGTGGCGCGGCCGTCGAAGGAGTAGCTGGCCTCGGGGTACAGAAGGACGTGGGTGCGGTTCTTCTCGAGGGCGAACTTCATGTCCGTGATGATGCGCACGTCCGTGACGAACTTGTTGGTGGGAATGCAGCCCAGGTTGCGCATCAGACCCTCTTTCCCGACAAAGCCGTCGGAGGTGCAGACGATTGCGAACGGCTCCGGGTAAATGATCGACGCGGCAATTTCCAGGTCAATGAAGCTCGAGTGGTTCATCAAAATGAGGCAGGGCTCGTCGGGAAGGCCGCTCAGCCCGCCTGTAAATCTATTTTCAAAGGAGGTGTCCTTGAGGTCCGCGGCCCCGAGGGTCTTCATCAGGAAGCGGAAAAAGCGCGCCGGCCTTTTCGGGTCCACGCGGGCCGGCGCCGGCAGAGCTTTTACCTTTTCGTAGGGAAGTTTTTTGACTTTGATTTTCATTTTTGTACGGTTCCTCCTGAAAGTCCAATCCCGGAAATCCAATCCAGAGCAGCTAACCCCGGGAATCTGATGAGAATCTAAAAAGTGAAGACAATGAACCACGGCGTGCGGCGGAAAACTCCTCCTGTTTAACCGTGACAGACAGGGCCAAACGTTACAAGTCCAGGCTGTTACCGTTCATCAGAAAATCGAGCAACCCGATGATGAAATAGCCCTTTTCATCGTGGTGCGGAACGACCGGATTCCTGACCAGTACTATCTTTTTAAATGAGTCGTCGACCTTGTCAAACGATCTGGTCTCTTGGAGCCATTTTTCTTCATTGGGAATACTATACGCTGATTGAACGTAATATTTTTTGCTTCCAAGCGTGGCAATAAAATCTATTTCATAGGCTTTTCTTATCTCTTTACCGTTCTCGCGTTCTCTGGATTCAACGACTCCTACATCCACCTCATAGCCCCTGTATCGAAGCTCGTTGTAAACGATGTTCTCCATAATATGCGTCGGTTCGACCTGCCTGAACCCGATTCTGGCATTTCTTATCCCGATATCCTCGAAATAGACCTTGAACGGAGTTTGAATGTATTTCCGCCCTTTGACATCATATTTTTTTGCCTTTGAGATTATGAATGCGTCAATAAAGTAATCGATGTACCTGTCTATGGTTGCGCGTGTTACGGATGATTGTTTGACGCTTTTAAAGGTCGCTTCGATTTTAGTCGGGTTTGTGAAAGAGGATATTCCGGACGCCAGAACGTCAAGAAGTTCTCCGACGTCGGATTTTTCACGAAGACTGTATCTGTTTATGATATCTCTGATGTAGACGTTTTCCGCCTGGCTAATCAGATGCTTCGTTTTCTGCTCGTCCGTCTTCATCGAAAACAGAAGCGGAAGTCCGCCGAACACAGAGTACTGTTCATACGCCTCCTCTCTGCTCCCCGAAAAGGCGGCCGCGTACTCACTGAACGAAAGAGGAAATACGTGTATTTCGTCGCCTCTTCCTTCAAATTCGGTCAATATGTCGCTTGACAGAAATCTGGAGTTGGAGCCTGTGACATACAGATCAAGGTTCTTTTTCCTTAGGTAACCGTTTAGCACGCTCTCGAACGAGCCGAGGTTCTGGATTTCGTCAAGGAGCAGATAGTATTTTCCGTCATCTGTAATCAGATCCCGGATATAAGACATGAACTTCTTAGGGTCGACTTTCCGCCTGTTTTTCTCCAGTTCAAAAAGATCTTCCCCTATAAGTTCCAGGTCTTCAGCTGAGTCAAAAGCAAATTTGATGATATGAAAGCTGTCTACGCCGAGATCCAGAAGCCGATTATAGAAGAGGTTGTTCAGAAGATACGATTTTCCGCACCTTCGAATCCCGGTGATAACCTTTACAAGGCCGTTATCCATACGCATAACAAGGTCGTTAAGGTATTTATCTCTCTTTATTTCCATATGCGCCTCGCTTTCTTTTGTTTGCCGTGCACTTGATACGCTATCTATTCTAGCCGAAAATGCAGGATTTGTCAAGTGGACAAAGAGGTTTATTCACTTTTTTTGCCGCAAGAGGCACTTTTGTTAAATATATATACCTGTTATAGGTCTTCCCGGCTCTCTTGGCCGGCAGGAGCAATGCTTGATCCGGGTTATTTATGGCAGGGTCCCGTACCGCGGAGCCAAGGCCCGGCGTGCGGGAGAATAAAAAAGCCCCGCGGAATTATTATGTCCGCAGGGCATCGGTACGGTCGACGTTACTGTGACCTGATAATTATGGATTTTCGCGTTTTCGAAAAAACGGGAGTCTGTCAGTCCTTCTTCTCCCAGTTGAGACGTCTCTCCTCGACGACCAGCGGCCTGTTCGTGACGCGCTTGCTCACCGAGATGACGTACTCGCCCACGAAGCCGGTGAAGAACATGAGCACCGAGCCCACCAGGAAAATCGCGATGAGTATCGGGATGACCCAGAGGTTCCACGCCGCGGGAACGCAGATCGCCACGATGATGTAGGCGAGCGCGAGCAGCAGGTTGAGGCAGGTGAGCGCGAAGCCGGCACAAACTGCGAGCCTGACGCCGACGCGGGTGTACGAGGTGGCGCTGAGCATTGCGCCGTCGAAAAGGCTGACCCAGTTGTTGTGAGTCTTTCCCGCGCGCCGCTCTTCCTGGCAGTAGAGAATGTCCTTGCGCTTGTAGCCGTACTCCGCCACGATTCCGCGCAGGAAGGGGGTCGGGTCGTCAAGCCGGCGCAGAATGTTCAGGAAGTCGTTGTCGTAGAGTCCGAAGCCGGTGAAGTGTTCGATCTGGTCGACGGTCGAGAACTTCTTGATGAGCTTGTAGTACATCGTCCTGAGGTTGTAGAGGAACTTGCTCTCCTTGCTCTGGTTCTTGATGCCGCAGACGATCTTGTAGCCGTTCTCCCACTCCTTCACGAACGTGGGAATGAGCTCCACCGGGTCCTGGAAGTCGGCGCACAGAAGCACCAGCGCGTCGCACTCGGCCTGGAGCATTCCGTAGAAGGGGGAGTTGAACTGGCCGAAGTTCTTGACGTTGAAAATGGCCTTCACGCGCTTCTCGCGGGCGCAGATCGCCTCGAGCTTGTCGCGGGTGCCGTCGACCGAGCAGTTGTCGATGAACTGAATGTCGAACGCGTACTTTTG
>JAFZTO010000236.1 GCA_017618795.1 Clostridia bacterium
CGCTGCATTTATACCAGCTATCATGATATGGGCATTTGGGATGAAATGATATTATGTCAAATTCTGGTTTGCGAAGGTAAATGATATGGACAGAACGGAAGAAAAAGCGATATTTGACAGGGCAACGGAAAAGCTTGACCTTTTCGTTCCGCTGTGTCTTGAAGACAATTACGTTTCCGAGGCGAAAGAGTTCCTTGATCCCGGCGGACAGTACGTCAGATTTGCAGTCAAAGAGTTTATGAAAGAACTGCTTTTCGAGCTGATAAAACCGGTTGATTTCAGAAAAGAATCAGTTTACATAGACATGATGCCGGTTTACGAGACGGTAAAAAATGAGCTCGCGGATCATTTTGAGATCAGTCACGGGCTTGAAGAATATATTTTCTCCGAGTTCGTGCATGTAAAGATAAACGATATCCTGTCATTACATCTCATAAGAGGGAGCTTTGCGTTTTCGACAGTGGGGATACGCGTCGACGGGCTGTGGGATGATGACGACGGCGACTGGATGGGATACGTCGCCGGGAAAACGGACGATGAGCTGCTGATGTGTCAGGCGAATGGCGACTGTGAGGAAGGCTCCGCATATTTCTGTCCTGAGCAGACCGCGGAGTTTTGCCGCGTCGCCGAATATGTGTACGACAATATCGGCCGCTTCACGGAGATGGCGGAGGAAAAGGCGCGGGAACAGAGAGAAAAATATAACCTGTAACGTAAACAACGACGGAAGATTATCATGGAAAAAACAGAAAAGTATATCGATTGCAAAAAAGAGGACGTGATCCGCAGGGTGCCGGACTGTCTTTGGTGCGACTGGCTCGAGCGCGCGCCGGAAGAGGACAGGGCGGACGAGACGTTCATGAAGAAAATCGTCCTGCTTCGCGGCGAGTGTCTGAAGTTCGCTCCGGATTCGCTGAGATCCGATCGGAATGTAATACTTAAAGTCGTAAAAAACTGCCCCTCTGCCTTTGTTTACGCGTCCGGCGAATTACAGAACGACAGGAAGTTTGTAAAACAGGCGGTAAACCAGAACGCCGAAGTGATAAAATACGTAAGCGATCACCTCAAAAACGATAAGGGTATCGCTCTTCTTGCCGTCAGAAAAGACGGCGGAAACCTTGCTTTTCTTTCGGAGAAGATGCAGAACGACGCCGACGTTATCGAAGCGTCCCTGGGCGGGAATCTGTATAATCTGCGTTACGCTCCGGAGAAGGTGCGGGATAATAAAGAAATAGCCGTAAGAGCCCTTTCAAAGCACGGGCAGCTGCTCGAATTCGTCTCGGAACGCCTCCGCGCCGACGGGGACGCCGTGACCGCCGCCGTCGGTTCTTCCTGGAACGCGCTCGGATTTGCCTCGGAAGATCTGCGGGACGACCGCGACACGGTGCTCGCCGCCGAGAGGCATAACGGATACGCGCTTCAGTTCGCGTCCGACAGACTGAAGGACGACAAAGAGATCGTTCTGACGGCGATAGAAACCTACGAAGGCAACGTGCTCTGTTACGCTTCGGAACGGCTGAGAGACGACAAAGAAACGGTTCTTGCCGCGGTGCGCAGAAGCGAATACCCGATCGGCAGCGCGTCGGTGCGGTTGAGGCACGACCCCGACGTGATCCGCGCCGTGCTCGACGCATTTCCGGGGCAGTTTGAAAATCTGCCCGAGGATGTTCAAGAGGACCTTGACGTTATTCTTTTCGGGCTTGAAAGCGTCGTAAAACACCTGCCCGACCCGGACAACTACAGCTTTTTCGAAGACTCGACAAGCGAATACTATGCGGATTACGATCAGGCGGCGGTGGATTTTCTTGACATACTTGAGTCTATACCGCGTGAGGTCCTGAGAGAAGACTCCGAGCTTAACGACAGAGTCTGCCGGCTTGCCGTCGAGATGGATAACGCGTATTATGAGGGAGAATATCCGTATCAGGATGTCAGCTGCCGGATCGTCAGCATGGTCGGGGACCTCTACGAAGAAAAAGATATACCGCTCAGACCGGTCCTGAAAGAAAAGCTGTACGCGCTTCGTAAAAAAGAAAGCGAAAAAAAGAAGCAGAGTACGTGCATCTCGATATCGGGGACAGACTTTTTTATCAAAACCTCGATCTGTATGAAAGGATTGTCGGCAGGTCGGTCACGGCGGAAAACGGAAAGGAGCGGGAAAGAGAGTATCTGCAGCCGGACGGCGGATTTGTTAAAAACTGTATGCTGTCATTCGTCAAGGATCTCGTTTACGCTCAGCAGGGACTTTACCACGACAGCGAACTCTGGGAAGACGACGTTTACGAGGTCGATCTCGATAAGGCGTATGAAGAGATCAGCTCGCGGCTGTCATCGGAAATAAAAGTGGTGCGAAATGCCTGTGAGTATTATTACTCGGAAAACGTTACCGTAGAATTGAACGACAATGTTCATCTGATCCTCGTCAGAGCCGTACCGATTAAGATCATTCAAATATGGGTCAACAAACACGATTCCGAACACGAGCATGGCAAATGGCTCGCTCCGGACAGGCTCGGCGAGTTCTGCGATATGGTCGAACATATAGCTGACGTTTACGGCAAATATAAGGAGATCGCCGAGCTGCGTGCCGCGGAGCTGAGAGAGAAGTTCGGGTTGTAAGACAAGAAGCGTATCTGGTGCGGGACGGTCTTATCAGACAAATATCATCTGACGGAGAAACCGTCTCCCTTGGATAAACCCCGCCCGCCGGGGGGACGGCGCGGAATTAAACATATCTCACGTAAGTCCCGCCGGACCGGGATCGGCGGGGAGATATTGAAAAACGTTCGAATTACGAAAAAAAAACAGTCGGGAAAACGTGAAAAAGCGGGGAATCCTTCATCGGCGCGCGGTGAGGCCGGGGTATCCGTTCCCGGCTTTTTTTGTCGTGGAGCGGGCAGATATGAACGGCAGAATGTAAATTTTTTGTTAACAAACAAGCAAATAAAAAAAAACAGTTGCCCCCGCCCCAGCGCGTGCGGTAAAATCAAGCACTTACTCTGCCGAACGCTTGCCCGCGTCCGTGGAACGGTTTGTTTTGGTTTTTTTGTCATTGGGGCAGGACGTGTTGACGAGGCGTCAGGCGGGGCGGAGAATTTATTAAATGCAGCCGCGGTGTGTCGCGGACTGCGAACGGAGTTTAACAATGGGTAAACGCATTATTTCATTGCTTGCGGCCGTGGTGATTGCCTTCGGCGCGGTGCCCGGCGTTGTCTTTACTGACATC
>JAFZTO010000237.1 GCA_017618795.1 Clostridia bacterium
CTTTTTGCCGACAGAAACGTGTCGGGTATCAGCATTGACTGTGTGGATAACAAACTCAAATTCGACATTATTTAACTTTCAAGGGGCCTTAAGCTATGGCGGAAAGATGGTTTGACAAAAGCGTTAAGCAAACTGAATTTCATCTTAATACAAGTGCAGCGACAGGTCTGAATTCCGAAGAGATCAGGAAAAGACGTGCCCGCGACGGGGAAAATATTATTTATGCTAAAAACCGTCAGCCGATCGGCCATTATCTAAGACATATTCTTACCGATTATACCTCTCTGCTGATGCTTGTTACGCTGCTTGTCGCGGCGATTTTTGACGAGGCTGAAAATCTTGTCGTCATGCTGGCAATTCTGGCAACGTACTACGTCATTGTTATTATCTCGTATATCAGATCGGAAAACGTGCTTGGGAATATCAGTTCGCAGGCTTTGCCAACCGCTAAGGTATTGCGGGACGGCAAACTGTATATAGTAAGACAGAAGGAGCTTGTAAGGGGTGACGTTATATATCTTTCGACAGGCGACATCGTTCCGTGCGATGCAAGGCTTTGTGAAACGGACGGTCTGGAAATACTTGAAAGCGCGGTGACCGGTGCTTCCTCCGCTGTGCGCAAGGACGCAAAATTTGTCGACTATCACGATATTTCTCCGGATGCGCAGAAAAACATGCTTTTTGCCACAACGATTGTTACTAGAGGCGTGGGCGTCGCGATTTGCGTAGAGACGGGTCAGGACTGCCTTGTCTGCAAAATGAACAAGAACAAGGCGATCGAATCCGACGAGCAGGCGGACATTTTTGAGGCTGTCAACAGCTTCTGCAAAAAATGGACCATTTTTATGACCCTTGGAATTCTTGTTCTGACGATTATTGATATCATTATAAGCCGGAACGGGAACGGTATTTTTGACAGCTTTATGCTTGGTATTTCAGCTGCCGTTGCGTCAATGAGCGAATTTTATACCGCATTTGCTTACATCTCCCTTGCGGTCGGCATATATTCAGCCGTCAACAGGAAAGGCAAGATAAACAGAGGGGCGCTGATCAAAAATTCATATAAGCTGGAGAAGATCAAAAATCTGTCGTGCCTTATCATTCCGAGAGACGCCGGCTTCAGCGCACACGACAGAAGTCTTGCCGGAATATATGTAAACGATGATTTTTTTACTCCTCAGGAGCACGGCTTCAAGCGGAACGCATCGCGTGTTTTGCGATATTCTCTGCTTTCAACGGGTCTATACGGCGCAGATCGGCTTCTCAGCAGAAATCAGCGCAGGGATAACGTTTATTCGTCCGAGGAGGAGGTTATAATAAACGCCGCTGAAAAGTGCGGCGAATACAACGTTTCACTTGAACAGAGGTTTCCGATGCTGCAGCACATCAGTGCGGGTAGCGAATCACGGTTTGATACCACTCTTGTAAAATTTGAAAACGGTTACGTTGTAGCGTTACGCGGAGAGTACGGAAAGGTGCTGCCCCTTTGCTCGCATTACACCGAAAACGGTCGTGTTTACGAAATGACGCAGGAAAAAATGACCGAGTTTATGGTCGAGGCGGAAAAGCTCACCCGCGAGTCGCATCATGTATTAGCCGTCGCCTCAAAGGACACGATTTATAACAATCTGCGTCGTCTCTCTGCCTGTCAGACTGAGCTTACGCTTGAAGGAATGATAGTGATAAAACAGTCGATTCTTCCCGAATCGGCGAAAAACGTTTCAAGGTGCAAGGCAGCGGGAATTCGCGTGATTATGCTTTGTGACGAGGAAAACGATGTAAATTTCGGGGTTGCCGAATCTCTCGGGATTGTTTCAAAGCGCGAGGAAGTGATAACGTCGGGCGAACTTTCAAATATGAACGACGGCATGCTGCGTCTAAATCTGAACAAATATTCGGTTTATGTCGGGCTTTCGCTGAAGCAGAAGAGAGAGCTTGTTTCTCTATTGCGCGACGAGGGAGAGACTGTTGGTTATCTGTGTTCAGAACTTGACGAGATTATTCTTCTTAAGGACGCTGACGTTGGGTTTTCGCACAGGGTAACCATTTCCGACCGCGGCTCGTATTCTTTGGAACTTGCCGACGGCAAGATACCTGTCAACGCAAGAAATTCCATGCAGACAAGGGAATCAGGCTGCGAGGCGCTGAAATTTGTTTCAGACGTCATTGTTTCCGATCCCGATATCGACGGTACGGGTGGATTCAATGCCGTTACCGACTCCATTCTGTGCGCCAAGGCGGTATACAATAATATGCACAGAATGATAAAGTATATGCTTTCGTCGCAGATTGCCAAGCTTATAATTGTACTTTTGTCAGTTGTTTCGCCGTATACGGTCTGTACTCCGACGCAGATACTGTTCTGCGGTCTGATAATTGATTTTCTTGCGCTAATTTCAATAGCATTTGAGAAGCCGACACACAAGCTGCTCGAAAAAAAGATAGAAATCGAGCGTTTGAAAAAGCCTTTGACAGGAAATATATCAGCCGCATTGCTTGGAATACTATGGTCTGCAGTCACTGAGGCAGTTGTTGTGCTTATGATCAGATATCAGGTCATAAGCCGCTCCGGGGCTTCTGCATGCTTCTTCATTATTTTTATTATTTCTCAGCTCATGATGCTTTCCGAATACAAGCAGGACAGGGGGATATTCGGCGGCGAAATAAGGATAAACGGCGCCCATGCCTTAACAGTTCTGTTTGTCGTGCTTTTCCTGTTTGCGGTTATCAGATTTCCTTCATTCGGGATCAGATTCAACGTTGTACGGGTGCCGGTCGCGGCAATTCCCGGCATAGTACTTGCTCCGATATTTATCTTTGCTTTTTGTGAGATAACCAAATTTCTTCATAACAAAAAGCTTGATCGCGACAAAAAGAAGCAGAACGGAGAATGGCAGTGAAAACCGTCGCGGTGATTGCAGAATACAACCCGTTTCATAAAGGGCATGAATTTCAACTTAAAGAAATACGCAGGTATTTCGGGAACGACACGGTTGTAGTTGCTATAATGAGCGGAAATTTCGTTCAGCGCGGTGAACCGGCGATGTTCAATAAGTATTTTCGTGCGGAGTGCGCCGTAAGAAATGGCGTTAATCTTGTGCTTGAACTACCGCCGCCGTATTCATTTGCTTCGGCACGCGATTTCGGAAGAGCTTCGGTTGCCATAACGGACATGCTCGGCTGTATAGATACGCTTGTTTTCGGCACCGAGGACGCCGATGAAAATATGCTGACCGAATATGTTGAAAAAAGCATTGCATTGAAATCCGAGCGGATTGTTTGCGAATCGTTTCAGAAGAGCGAGCAGAGACGTTTTTCTTCGGAACATAATATCATGTATCCGGTTAAGCCGAACGATATTCTGGCCTCAGAGTATATGCGCGCACTCAAAGAACGGGGAAGCTCAACAGGGATTTGTTCCATCCGAAGAACAGACAGATACAGCGCCGGCGTAGCAAGAAAAATCATTGAGGAGAACGGCTGCGTTAGCGACGTGATTCCGGAGAAAATAGCGAAGTTTGTCAGAGATGCCAGACGTGCGGACCAAATGATTTACCAGACCTTAGCCTTTCATTCGGCGATGAACAGCAGCGACAAATGGTATTGCTGCGGCGGTGGTGAAGCGGGATTTATACGCTCTGTCGCCGCAAAGGCAGACGGAGCAAGTGCTTTTTTCCACGAACTTTCCTGCGGACGGTTTTCAAGAGCGCATCTGCGCCGCGCCGTGCTCGCCTGCCTTCTGGGTGTTTCCGACAATGACGTCAGAAAAGAGCCGGAGTATACGGTTTTGCTGGGCTCGGATGATAAAGGAAGAGCGGTTCTTCGCAGAATCCGAAAATTAAAAAAAATAAACATAGTTACTAGACCGGCAGAAACGGGTAATTATGTAATTCAGAAAGCCGCGGACACCATTTATTCAGAAATATCAGGTATTCCTGCGGAGATGATATTCAGGTTTTCACCGTTCACGGCCGAATAAACGAATTAATAATAAAGCGTTTTATGCGCAATGAAAGGAAACATTACTATGGAACAGGAAAAAAATGTAAAAAAAGGCGGCATCTCGGTTGAAACAGAGCATATTTTTCCGATAATTAAGAAATGGCTCTATTCCGACAAGGATATTTTTCTTCGTGAGATCGTGTCAAACGCCTGCGACGCAGTAACAAAGCTGCGCCGATTGGCTTCGCTCGGGCATTTCGAAAAAAAGGACGAAGAAAAATATCGCATCGACGTCACGCTCGATAGCGATGAACGCACGATAACCGTTTCGGATAACGGAATCGGCATGAACGCGGATGAGCTTGATAAATATCTTTGCAGTATAGCGCTTTCAGGGGCGCTTGACTTTATCAACAAATATGAGGGCGAGAATTCCGAGAACAACGGGATAATAGGACATTTCGGGCTGGGCTTTTATTCATCATTTATGGTGAGTGACAAAGTAACCGTCGAATCAAAATCGTATGACGGCTCCGGCGCCGTGCGCTGGACGTGTCTTGACAGCGGTGAATATACTCTTGAACAATCTAACAGACAGACCCGCGGAACCGACGTCATAATGCATATTTCGGAGGACGGCGAGGAATATCTGAACGAAGGTAGGCTGCGCGAAATTCTTGAAAAATATTGCTCGTTCATGCCCGTTGAAATATTTTTTAACGTTGTAAAAGCCGACGATGAAACCTTAAAGAAGAACAACGATGAAAAAAAAGAGCCGGAGGAACCGAAGCCGGTTAACGACATAAACCCGCTTTGGATGCGCAACCCATCCGACTGCAGCGACGAAGATTACCGCGCGTTTTACCGCAAGGTATTCAGGGACTACCGTGAACCGCTTTTCTGGATACACATAAACGCCGATTATCCACTCAATTTTAAGGGCATTCTTTATTTTCCAAAGATTGATAATGAGTACGAGAGTCTCGAGGGTCAGGTAAAACTGTTTTACAATCAGGTGTTTGTCGCTGATAACATCAAGGAGGTTATTCCCGAATTCCTGCTTATGTTAAGGGGAGTAATCGACTGTCCGGAGCTTCCGCTGAACGTTTCCAGAAGTTACCTGCAGAATAGCGGATACGTTGCCAAAATTTCCAAACACATAGTTAAGAAGGTTGCCGACAAGCTGAATTCTCTGTTTACTAACGAGCGCGAAAACTTTGAAAAACTCTGGCGGGATCTGAAAATTTTCGTGGAATACGGTTCTTTACGTGAAGCGAAATTCTATGACCGCATAAAGGAATCGGTAGTTTACGAGCTCTGCGACGGGAAATACAAGACTCTTGGCGAGTATCTTGATGGCAAAGATGACAAAACCGTATATTACTGCAACGACAAATCCGAGCAGGCAAACTATATTTCAATGCTCGAGGCGCAGGGAATCGAGATAATTTTCCTTGACAGAAATCTTGATAACCAGTTTATTTCAATGGTGGAGCGCGAAAACAAGGACGTTAAATTCCTGCGTGTTGACGCTGCAGTTTCCGACGCGCTTAAGGAAGACGGTGAGAAATTCTCTTCCGACGGGCTTGTTGAGCTGTTCCGCAAGGTGTCCGGAAACGACAAGCTTGAGGTGACGTTTGAGAATCTGAAGGACAAAGCTCTCCCGGCGCTTCTCACGGTTTCGGAAGAGGAACGGCGCTTTGGAGAGATGATGAAGATGTACGGCATGGGCGGAGACATTAAGCAGCCTGATGGCAAGCTGGTGCTGAATTCTTCGTGCGGCGTTATCAGGAGGCTTGCCGACAGCGGAGACGATGGAACGCCTGTCGCGCGCCAGATTTGGTCGCTTGCCGTTATGGCGCAGAGAAAACTTACCGCAGATGAATTAAAAGAATTTCTTTCGAGATCATACGGTATGCTTGACAAACTTTTTTAAAAATGCGACGTGTTAAGAACGTTATAACCTTTCCGGACATGCGGTGGAATCAAGCAAATGAGCGAAAAATCATATTCAAACTATAAAAAATGGTTAGACTCCGAAGCTGTAAGCGAGGAAATGAAAAACGAACTTCGCACAATAGACGGTGACGATGAGGAGATAGAGCTCCGTTTCTCTTCACCTTTAAGCTTCGGTACCGCGGGACTTCGCGGGATTATGGCGGCGGGCATCGGCAATATGAACGTTCTGACGGTTTCACAGGCCACGCAGGGCTTTGCCGACTATATAAGGCGTACCGGAGGAGATGGAGTTGCGATAGCTTATGATACAAGGCTAAACTCGGAACTTTTTGCTCATGCGGCCGCCGAGGTAATGGCGGGAAACGGAATCACCTGCTACGTCTTTGACGCGCCGAGGCCAACGCCAGAACTTTCTTTTGCGCTGAGGTACCTTCACTGTGTTGCGGGAATAAACATCACTGCGTCACACAATCCGAAGGAATATAACGGCTATAAGGCGTACTGGGAAGACGGCGCGCAGATCGGACCTGAGCAGGCAGACTCTATTTCAGAATATATTTCCCAATGCGACATTTTCTGCGGAGCAAATAAGATCGCGTTTGATCAGGGTGTAAAAACGGGCATAATCAGAATTCTTGGGTCTGAGATCGACAAACTGTATATTGAAAAGGTTCTTGCCGAACGAGTTGACGAGAAAGCAATACCGTCTGTTCCCGAAATGGGCGTTGTTTTTACTCCGTTGCACGGCGCGGGCAAACATCACGTTCCGGAGGTTCTGAAAAGAGCGGGTGTAAAGAAGCTTTTTACGGTTGACGAGCAGATGATTCAGGACGGAAGTTTTCCTACGTTGAAATATCCGAACCCGGAGTATCCCGAGGCGTTTGCTCTGGCGGAAAAGCTTGCTTCCAAACATGGCTGCGATCTTATTGTCGCCACCGATCCGGATTCCGACCGTATGGGAATGGCGGTTCGTTCATGCGACGGTTACAAGGTTCTTTCCGGCAATCAGATCGGTTGCCTGTTGCTTGAGTATATTATTTCGGCAATGAAGGAAACCGGCTGTTTACCTGATGACGCCTATGCCGTGAAAAGCATCGTAACGACCGAGCTTGCTGCCGAAATCTGCCGGCAAAACGGCGTGAAGATTTACGACGTGCTGACCGGATTCAAATATATCGGTGAAGTTATCAAAAAGCACGAGATGATCGGGAACGGAACTTTTATCCTTGGATTTGAAGAAAGCTACGGTTATCTGAAGGGGACATATGCCCGCGACAAGGATGCTGTTGTTGCGTCTCTTCTCGCTGTGGAGATGGCCGCGCATTACCGTTTACGCGGTCTCTCTCTCGGTGATGCGCTTGAAAAACTGTACGAAAAATACGGGTTTTACCGCGAATGCGTTATTTCAAAGACATATTCCGGCATCGACGGTAAGGACAGGATGGCATCCGTTATGAACTCTCTCCGCGCAAAGCCCCCCGTGAAAATCTGCCGTCAGGTCGTCAGGACGGTACGAGACTATCTGTACGGCGAGATACGCGATCTTAAAACCGGTGAAACGTCGGCCACGGATACGCCCGTTTCAGATGTATTGTATTACAAAACCCGTGATATAGTTGTAGTTATCAGACCGTCCGGTACCGAACCAAAAATAAAAGCATACGCAATGGCCAGGGGCAAAACCAGCGCTTTGGCGGACTGGCTTCTGCTTGAATGCAGAAAATTTGCCGAAAAAATTATTAAATAATCATTTCTGCTATTGACAAACCGGGTAATATATGGTAAACTATAGTTAATTTATATCGTGCTTTTATTGAAAGGAAACAAGTTATGGCAAAAACAGTAGAAGAAGACGCGATAATCGTCCATAAGAACGAAATTGTATTCTGCGACAAAACTACAGACAAATCAAGGCCGAAGCATTACCGTCTGAACCCCGGCAACATTGTTAAAATCGTGTACGACTATACGATCTACAAAACGTTTTTCGGACTTAAAAAAGAGCTTGAGGAGAGAGTCGTGTTTTTTGTAAACGATCCCGAAATCCCCGAGCAGCTTATCGCCCTGGAGCACAACGAGCCTAATTTCCGCCGTTACAGAGGAGGCATCCGTTCCTTTGTTGACGATAACAAGGTTCCTCTTGAAATATACGATTCCGAGGGTAAACTTCAGCAGTAAGCAAACATTGTCCGTTTCTGCGCAAATGCGAAACAGACACCTATACCCGGCGTCGAACGACGCCGTTTTTAAGATAAGGACAAACAACCGTTGAGCGAAGATCAGCTTCAGATTTTCAAAAAGAAATACGGCATTTTTCTTGACCCGCAGCAGGAGGCAGCGGCTTTTTCGCCGGATCGTCATGTCCTCTTGCTTGCTGTCCCCGGCTCAGGCAAGACGACTGTAATGGTGGCGCGCCTCGGGTATCTCACGCACGTGCTAGGCGTTGCCCCGTCATCCGTGCTTGCTATTACGTACAGCGTCGCCGGAACCGCCGAAATGCGCCACCGTTATATCGAAAAATTCGGCGACGACGGTATTGAGATACGGACAATCCACGGTTTCTGTGTTTCGGTCATCAACGAATATTGCTATCGAAAAAACACAAGATCATTCAAAATGCTGAGCGATGAAGACGGTCAGGAAAGCATAGTTCGACGTATTTTGTGCGAAACGGGAGGTTACCCCTCCGACAGCGATGTGCGCGACGCGGTAAATGCGATCTCTTACGCTGTGAACGCCATGCTTTCGGATGAAGAAATATCAAAGCTCGATCCTCTTGAAGGACGCGTTTTTTCGGAAGTTTTCGGAAAATATAGGAATTACAAGCTTGAAAATGAGCTTATGGATTTTGACGATCAGCTGAAATTCGCCTACACGATTCTGCTGAAGCATCCGGATATATGCGCGTATTGCGCAGGCAGATTCAGACACGTTTGCGTTGACGAGGCGCAGGATACGTCTCTCTTGCAGCACAGGATACTGCACAGGATTGCCGAATACAGCCGCAATCTTTTCATGGTGGGCGACGAAGACCAGAGTATTTACGGATTTCGAGCCGCCTCTCCGTACGAGCTGCTGAAATTCGGGCAGACGTATCCGGATGCGAAAGTGTTCTTC